>NZ_JBITBU010000011.1:0-183268 GCF_044452545.1 Nocardia sp. NPDC051900
CATTCCGAACCCGGAAGCTAAGCCTGCCAGCGCCGATGGTACTGCACTCGACAGGGTGTGGGAGAGTAGGACACCGCCGGAACATCCTTTCACGAAAGGCCCTCGACACCGTCGAGGGCCTTTCGTCGTTCATACGGCGAGAACGTTTCGCAGCAATTTCAGAGGGAACTACAAGCACACACAGCGCGCGGACGACGATGATGGATGGTGGAGACGGATCGCTGTCCCGCGCGAACAACGGAGGTATGTATGGTCGTCGCGACGACGCCGGGTCACCCGGCGCCGCCAGCCCCCGCCACCTCGACGCGACCGCGTTGGTGGCGGCCGAGGCTGCCCGCGACGGCTGTGTACTTGGCGGGGTTGGTCGTCGTCTCTGCGATCTTCTCCGTCCTGAGCGACTCCGCGCAGACGAGGGTGGTTCTGCACGCGAGCACGAACCTGCACAACCTGCTGGACGGCCGGATCGGGACGTTGCTGGCAAGCGCGTTCGTGATCGGCGACGTCGTCGGGTCGTGGGTGATCATCCCGCTGCTGGCCTGTCTGCTCGCTCTCGTCGAACTGCGCTTCGGCGCGTTGCGGTTGGTTCGGGTTTTCCTGGCCGGCCACATCGGCGCCACGTTGTTCGTCGCGGCGGGGCTGTGGGTGGGCGTTGAGGCCGGATGGGTGCCCACGAGCATCCGGTGGGCCGAAGACGTCGGTGTCAGCTACGGCGCCATGGCTTTGGTCGGCGCGCTGGTGGCCGCCCTGCCCTACCGGTGGCGCGCCGCCTGGTCGACGCTCTGGTTCATCGTCGCGGTCGAGGGTGTGCTCATCGAGCACACCTTCACCCAGGTCGGCCACATGGTGGCGTTGATGATCGGCACCGTGGTCGGGTTCTGCATGGTCTGGGCCAGGACGACCACCCGTCGGCGGCTGACCCGGATCGAGAGCGCCCTGCTCGCCGTCAGCGGGGTTCTCGCGGCGATTCTGCTCATGGGCTGACGACGGGGGCGTGCGGGCGTTCGCCTACAGTGCTTGGGTGCGCCTAGTGATTGCTCGCTGTCAGGTCGACTACGTAGGGCGACTCACCGCCCATCTTCCGATGGCCCGCAGGCTACTGCTGGTGAAAGCGGACGGCTCGGTACTCGTGCACTCCGACGGCGGCTCGTACAAGCCGCTGAACTGGATGAGCCCGCCCTGCTGGCTGGAGGAACGCAACGGCGACGCGCAGCTCCCGGAGGGAGCGAAGGCGCTGTGGGTCGTCGCCAACAAGGCCGGCGAGGAACTTCGCATCACCATCGAGGACATCGAGCACGACTCCTCCCACGAACTCGGCGTTGACCCGGGCTTGGTGAAAGACGGTGTGGAGGCTCATCTCCAAGAGCTGCTGGCCGAACACGTGCATACGCTCGGCACCGGCTACACGCTCATCCGCCGCGAGTACATGACCGCGATCGGCCCGGTGGACCTGCTGTGCCGGGACGCCGACGGCGGCACCGTGGCGGTGGAGATCAAACGGCGCGGTGAGATCGACGGCGTCGAACAGCTCACCCGCTACCTCGAGTTGCTGAACCGGGATCCGCTGCTGGCTCCGGTGGCGGGCGTTTTCGCCGCCCAGCAGATCAAGCCGCAGGCGCGCACGCTTGCCGAGGATCGCGGCATCCGCTGCCTCACACTCGATTACGACGCCCTGCGTGGCACGGAGAGCAACGAATTCCGCTTGTTCTGAACTCGGGGGCGTGCGGGGCGCACGCGGCCGAGTAATAGGCTTGTCGCATGCCTCGCCGGAAACCGCGTTCGGATCGCTCCGCTGATCACTCGCGGTCGGGAGGCGCGCCGATCGGCGATGTCTTCGGACGGACCGAATCAGGCCCGGACGGTGACGAGACTTATGTGGTCCGCACCATTCCGGGCACCCGCGCTGTGAAGACCTACCGCTGCCCGGGCTGTGACCACGAGATCCCGCCCGGCGTCGCGCACCTCGTCGCGTGGCCCGCTCATGGCGGAGAAGACGACCGCAGGCATTGGCATCGCGGGTGCTGGAACGGTCGCCGTACTCGGAAGATCACCCGACGCTGGTCCTGATGCCCAGCAAACCGGGTGCGGAATTAAGGAAGGCCGCCCCGGTTGGGACGGCCTTCGGTGAATTCGGTTCAGTTTTGCTGTAGTCGCCTCAGTCCGACGTCAGTTGCTGACGTCGGCGCTCTCGCGCTCTTCCGAGTCGATATCGTCGTCCTCGGTGGCGACCTCGGGGATCGCCTTCTGACGGGAACCGGTGACCGACTTGGTGTTGCCGCCGATCGACTTGCGCTGATCCGGAACGCCGTCCAGCAATTCGCTTTCCCGGTTGACCGCGGCGAGCATCGCGGGCACCGAGTCGAGCTGACCGCGGATACCGAGCAGCTGGGCGAGCACGCGGCCGCGCAGCACGCGCATCTCCTCGGCCAGCTCCTTCGCGTGCGCGATCTTGCGCTCGGAGGTCTGGGTGGCGGAGGTGATGAGGCGGTTGGCCTCGTCGGTCGCGTCCTTGATCCGCTGGGCGGCCTCGGCGCGGCTGGTGGCTTCCAGCTCTTCCATGGCGCGGGTGAGCTTGGTGCGACGCTCGGCCATGGTGGCCTCGAAGTCCTGCTGGGTGGCCTTGCGCTTCGCGTCGGCTTCCTTCGCGATGCGGTCGGCCTCGGCCTGAGCGGCCTCGATGATCTTGGCGGACTCGGTGCGTGCGTTCGCGAGGGTCTGCTCGAATTCGATTTCGAGCGCCTCGCGCTTCTCCTTGGTCTCCGCGAGCAGCGACTCGTACTTGCCACGCATCTCGGTGGCCTGCTGCTCGGCGATCGACACCATCTCGGCGGCCTCGGCCTGCGCCAGGGCACGGACCTCGGACGCCTCGTCGGAGGCGAGACGGAGCATGCGGGAGATGCGGTCGGACATGCCTTCCGCGGTGGTCGGCGGCACCGAGAGTCGGTCGACCTCCTTGCGGAGTTCGTCGATCTCGTCGCGCGCGTCTTCCAGCTGGCTCGCGAGGTTACGTGCTTGTGCCGCAGCCGCATCGCGGTCGGTGGCGGTGACTCTCAGTTCCGCGTCGAAGCGGTCGAAGTAATTACGCACCTCGTCTTGCGCATAACCCTTGCGCACAACGGTGAAGGGCAGTGCAACGAAGCGATTGCGATCGGACTCGGGTGACGACATGGCACACAAACTACAGCCTGAAGACAGCCGATGGTGACTCGACTGCGAATGTCATTCCAACGAGTTTTCCCGACCTGACGCCGATACTAGTGCGTAACATTAGCGTTCGGTTCGACCAACTCGATCAGCACACCTCCAGCATCCTTCGGGTGGATGAAATTGATGCGAGAATCGGCCGTTCCGTGCCGCGGGGCCTCGTACAGCAAACGCAGACCCTTGGCGCGCAGGTACGCGGAGACGGCCTCGATGTCGGTCACCCGGTAGGCCAGTTGCTGCAAGCCGGGCCCACTGCGGTCGATGAACTTCGCGATCGTCGACTCCGCGTTGAGCGGTGCCAGCAACTGCAGGGCAGTGGCGCGGTCGGGTGCGCCGGGCAGCGACAGCATCGCCTCGTGCACGCCCTGAGCCTCGTTGACCTCGCGATGGGTCTCGATCATGCCGAGGTTCTCCGCGTACCAGGCGACGGCGGTGTCGAGATCCGGCACCGCGATGCCGACGTGGTCCACCGCGGTCACGTAGTCCGCGGGGATGAAAGATGACTGTTCGATAACGTTGCTCACCATTCGAAAGTAGCGCGACCTGGCACGGGGCGCGTGCGACGCACCCGCTACCGTTGAGTAGAACACCTGCTCTCGCATTGCCCGGTGTGGGCGCGAGCAGGTCCGATCTACGAATGCGAGGCTCGTCGTGACCACTTCCGTGATCGTCTCCGGTGCGCGTACCCCGGTCGGCAGGCTGCTCGGAGGTCTGAAGGACTTCAGCGGTTCCGATCTGGGCGGGTTCGCGATCAAGGCGGCGCTGGAGAAGGGCGGTGTCGCGCCCGACCAGGTCGACTACGTGATCATGGGTCAGGTGCTCACCGCGGGCGCGGGCCAGATCCCGGCCCGGCAGGCGGCGGTGGCGGCGGGCATCCCGATGGACGTGCCCGCGCTGACGCTGAACAAAGTCTGCCTGTCGGGCATCAACGCGATCGCGCTGGCCGACCAGCTGATCCGGGCGGGCGAGTACGAGATCGTCGTCGCGGGTGGCCAGGAGTCGATGAGCCGGGCGCCGCACATGCTGGAGAAGAGCCGGGAGGGCTTCAAGTACGGCGACGTGACGCTGCGTGACCACATGGCCTACGACGGCCTGCACGACATCTTCACCGATCAGGCCATGGGCGCGCTGACCGAAGCGCGCAACGAGGCCGATCGGATCAGCCGGGAGGATCAGGACGCGTTCGCGGCGGCTTCGCACCAGCGTGCGGCGGCGGCGTGGAAGAACGGCGTGTTCGACGACGAGGTGGTCCCGGTCGCGGTGCCGCAGCGCAAGGGTGATCCGGTGCTGGTGACCACGGACGAGGGCATTCGCGCCGACACCACGGTGGAGTCGCTGGGTAAGTTGCGTCCGGCGTTCCGCAAGGACGGCACCATCACCGCGGGCACCGCGTCGCAGATCTCCGACGGAGCCGCGGCGGTCGTGGTGATGAGCAAGGAGAAGGCGCAGTCGCTGGGGTTGAGCTGGATCGCCGAGATCGGTGCGGCGGGTGTGGTCGCGGGTCCGGATTCGACGCTGCAGGACCAGCCCGCCAACGCGATCGCCAAAGCCTGCGCACGCGAGGGCATCTCGCCCGCCGACCTGGACCTGGTGGAGATCAACGAGGCGTTCGCCGCCGTCGGCATCGCGTCCACCCGCAAGCTGGGCATCGACCCGGAGAAGGTGAACGTCAACGGCGGCGCCATCGCCATCGGCCACCCGCTGGGCATGTCCGGTGCCCGCATCCTGCTGCACCTGGTGCTGGAGCTGAAGCGCCGCGGCGGCGGCGTCGGCGCGGCCGCGCTCTGCGGCGGCGGCGGACAGGGTGACGCGCTGATCGTTCGCGTCTGAGTCCGGCGGGGCGATGCCCCGTGCCGAATCGTGCCGATGGCCGCCCCGATGTGGGCGGCCATCGGTCGTTCTGCTGAGGGCCACCAGCCATCGCAAGGTGACAGATCGGGGCGACGAGCGGCCGCTCGGCTCGTGGCGAGCCGTAGGCAGCGGTCGCCTTGCCATCGGCGAGCAATGCGGCTACGAGCGGCAGGTCTTCGTGCAACCTGGTCACGTCGTCCGATCGCTGCCCAGGCAGCGGGGCTCCGGATCGCCGGGTCGGAACTCGGCTGGCGTAGGAGTGGTCGCGTCATCCGTGGCGCACTTCACCCGAAGCAGTCGTTTCGCTACTGGTGCCATGCGCAACTGCGATCGGAAGGTGACCGATGTTGCGATCGCACCGGCCGATCAGCGCGTTCAAGAAAGCGAGGGGCATTCGCGGCGTTCGCGCGTTCGCGCGGTCCTGGCCCTGGTCCTGGTCTCGAGTTCGCATGCCGACGCGCCCAGCGCACCGCAACCACGTCTTTCGAGCGGAGCGAGACCGAGCCTGTTCCGTTCGCGGCCCGGCTCGCGTTTGCGCGGCCGCCGCGTACGCGACGAAGGAGCAAGCGGCGGTCGCGCAAACGCGAGCCATAAGGGGCCGCGAACACGCGGCGCCGCAGGCGCCGCAATTAGACACAGCTCACTACGACAGCCTGTAGTGCATCCGGCAGAATGGGCGCATGGGCAATGTCTTCGACCTGAGCACGGTGGCCAAGCGGTTTCGTTTCATCGCGGTGCTCGAGGCGATCTCCTGGCTGCTGCTGATCATCGGCATGGTGTTCAAGCGGATTCCGGAGCCGGTGCTGTGGCCGGTCAAGGTGTTCGGCATGACGCACGGCATCGTGTTCGTGCTGTTCGTCATCACCGCGATCGTGGCGGCGCGCGAGCTGGGCTGGAACGTCAAGACCACAGTCCTCGCGCTGCTGTCGAGCATTCCGCCGTTCTGCACGGTGCTGTTCGAGGTCTGGGCGGTGCGCACGGGGCGGTTGGGTGAGCTGAGCAACGCCGGTTCGGTCGAGTCCGGGGCGCCCGCATCCGCCACGTCGTGACAAACTGGAGGTCGTGAATCGACCAGCCGCACGCCGTCCTTCGCCCGCTGTCGCCGCCGCCATGTCCGGCGCGGTCGATCTGTCCAGCCTGAAGCAGCCCGCCGGTGGCGGGGGCGCTCCGGCCGGTGGCGACTACGCGGTATCCGAGGCCGATTTCGAGACCAAGGTGCTGCGTCGTTCGATGCAGGTGCCGGTGGTGGTCGTGCTGTATTCGCAGCGCAGTCCGGGCAGCGTCGAACTGGTGCGGACGCTGGAGCGACTGGTGGCCGCCGACGGCGGCAGCTGGGACCTGGCGATCGTCGAGGCCGAGGCCAACATGCGCATCGCGCAGGCGCTGCGGGTGCAGGGCATCCCGACGGTCATCGCGATCGCGGCAGGGCAGCCGCTGGCCGATTTCGAGGGCGCCCAGCCGGAGCCGCAGGTGCGGCAGTGGCTGAACGCCGTGGTCGACGCGGTGGCGGGCAAGCTGGAGGGTGGCGGGGAGCCGCAGCCGCAGGCCGAGGACCCGCGTTTCGCGGCGGCCGAGGCGGCGCTCGAGCACGGTGACCTGGCCGGCGCCGAGGCGGCTTACCAGGCGATTCTCGACGCCGAGCCGACGAACGACGAAGCCAAGGGCGCGCTGCGTCAGCTGCGCTTCCTCGCGCGGGCCCAGGAGCTGCCGGAGTCGGCGATCGAGGATGCCGATGCCGACCCGTCGAACGTCGATGCCGCGATTCGCGCCGCCGATCTCGAATTGTTCCAGCAGCGGCCCGAAGCGGCCTTCGATCGGCTGATCGGCGTCGTCAAGCGCACTTCCGGCGACGAGCGCACCAAGGCGCGCACCCGCCTGCTCGAGCTGTTCGAGCTGTTCGATCAGGCCGAGCCGTTCGTCGTGGCCGCGCGCCGCAAGCTGGCCGCGGCGCTGTACTGAGCCGCCGCGCGGGGCGGTCCGCGAACCAGTCGGCCGCGTCACCGCCCCCGGTTGCGCCCAGGCGTCGGGTATCCGATCCGGCGCGGTGTTGTGACGGACCTCCGCTACAACCGGTCGCGATGATCATCGATCGCCGCTCATAGTGGGCGTCCGCCGAGTCTGCTCTGGATTCGCGCATCGGACTCGGGTCTCGCACCGAGGCGTCAGCTGCTCACCTGAGTCCGTGCTTCGAGGACCGGCGCACGTCGGCGTCGGGCAGGGCTCGGTTCGCCGGGCGACTCGTCAGGCGGGGCGCAGCCAGACCGCGCCGTGGGGTGCGAGCGTCACGGTGGCCGAGGCGGGCCGATCGTGCCACGGCTCGGCGCTCGCCGTCACCTCGCCCAGGTTGCCGAGGCCGGAGCCGCCGTAGTCCGCGGCGTCGCTGTTGAGGATCTCCAGCCACGAGCCCGCGTGCGGCAGGCCGATCCGGTACGCGTCGTGCGCCGACCCGGAGAAGTTGTAGACGCAGGCGACAACGGAGCCGTCGGAGCCGTAGCGCAGGAACGCCAGCACGTTGTTCGCGCGGTCGTCCGCCTCGATCCAGGCGTAGCCACCGGGTGTGGTGTCCTGGCTCCACAGGGCGGGGTGGGCGCGGTAGACGGCGTTCAGGTCACGCACCAGCGTGGTGATGCCTTGGTGCAGCGGGTTGTCCCGTTCGTGCCAGTCCAGACCGCGATCGTGTGACCACTCCCGGAACTGGCCGAAATCCTGGCCCATGAACAGCAGTTGTTTACCCGGGTGGGCCCACATGTAGGCCAGCAGCGCCCGCACGCCCGCGGCTTTGGCGAAATCGTCGCCCGGCATTCTGGTCCACAGCGTGCCTTTGCCGTGCACGACCTCGTCGTGGCTGATCGGCAGCACGTAGTTCTCGCTCCAGGCGTAGACCAGTGAGAAGGTGATCTCGTTGTGGTGCCAGGAGCGGTGCACCGGGTCGCGGCCGAGGAACCCGAGGGTGTCGTGCATCCAGCCCATGTTCCATTTCATGGTGAAGCCGAGACCGCCGACGTCGATGCCGCGGGTGACGCCGGGCCAGGTGGTGGACTCCTCGGCGATCGTCACGACCCCGGGGTGATGCCGATGCAGCGTCTCGTTGAGGTCCTGCAGGAAGTCGACGGCCTCCAGGTTCTCCCGGCCGCCGTGCACGTTGGGCTCCCACTGGCCTTCGGCGCGGGAGTAGTCCAGGTAGAGCATGGAGGCGACCGCGTCGACGCGCAGACCGTCGATGTGGAATTCCTCGACCCAGTAGCGAGCGTTGGCGATGAGGAAGTTGCGTACCTCGTGCCTGCCGAAGTCGAACACGTAAGTGCCCCAGTCGAGTTGCTCGCCCCGGCGCGGGTCGGCGTGCTCGTAGAGCGGAGTGCCGTCGAATCGGGCCAGCGCCCACTCGTCGCGCGGGAAGTGGGCGGGGACCCAGTCCAGCAGGACGCCGATGCCCGCCGCGTGCATGCGGTCGACGAACGCTCGGAAGTCGTCCGGGGAACCGAATCGCGCCGTCGGCGCGTAGTAGGAGGTGACCTGGTAGCCCCACGAGCCGCCGAACGGATGCTCGGCGATGGGGAGCAGCTCGATGTGGGTGTATCCGGTCGCCCGCACGTACTCGGCGAGCTGGTCGGCCAGTTCGCGGTAGCCGAGGCCGGGCCGCCAGGAACCGAGATGCACCTCGTAGACGCTCATCGGGGCGCGGGTGGGATCGGTGGCCGCGCGCTGCTCGAGCCAGGCGCTGTCCTGCCACACGTAATGGCTTTCGGTGACCACCGACGCCGTGGCCGGTGGTAGTTCGGTGGCGAATGCCAGCGGGTCGGCGTGATCGACGGTCCGCCCGTCGGCGCCGTGCACGCGGTATTTGTACTTGGCGCCCGGCTCGACACCCGGGATGAAGACTTCCCAGATCCCGGACGACCCCAGCGTGCGCATGGGCGCGGTGGTGCCGCTCCAGCCGTCGAAGTCCCCGATCACGGTGACGCCGCGCGCGTTCGGCGCCCATACCGCGAACGACGTGCCCGCGACGTCACCGTCGAGGGTGCTGTAGCGGCGCGGGTGCGCCCCGAGCACGTCCCACAGGCGTTCGTGGCGGCCTTCACCGATCAGGTGCAGGTCGAGTTCGCCGAGCGTGGGCAGGAATCGGTAGCCGTCGGCGCCGATGACGGTCTGGCCGCCGGGGTAGGTCGTCACGACGCGATAGTCATCGATCTCCGGGTACGGCAGCACCGCGGCGAATACGCCGTGGCCCACGGACTTCAGCACGTGGTCGTCGCCGCCGACCCGCACCGACACGGTTTCGGCGTGCGGGCGCAGCACCCGCACGGCGGTGCCGTCCGGATGGGGGTGTGCGCCGAGCACGGTGTGCGGGTCGGTATGGGTGCCCGCCGCGAGCAGCATGAGGTCGCGACGTTTCATCGCAGCGTCCTGCGGTAGGACAGCTCGGTGCGAGCCTGCTGGGACACCGGGGGCAGGGCGATGATGTGCGCCACGGCCCGCGCGGGGTCCAATCGCACGTAATTGGTTTGGGCCCAGTGGTATTCCTCGCCGCTGACCTCGTCGTACACCACCGGGTGGTCGTGCCACTCGCGGCCGATCGCGGGCAGGTCGAGCGAGAGCATGCCCCATTCGGCGCCGAAAGGATTGAGATTCACCACGACCAGCACCGCGTCGCCACTGGCGGGATCGAGCTTGGAATAGGCGATCAGCGCGTCGTTGTCCACGTGGTGGAAATGCAGGCAGCGCAGCTGTTGCAAGGCGGGGTGGGCCCGGCGGATCTCGTTGAGCCGAGTGAGCCAGGGTTCCAGCGATTCTCCGCGCGCCAGCGCCTCGGCGAACGGGCGCGGGCGCAGCTCGTATTTCTCCGAATCGAGGTACTCCTCGCTGTCCGGGCGCACCGCCTGATGCTCGAACAGCTCGAAGCCGGAGTAGACGCCCCAGGTGGGCGCGAGGGTGGCGGCCAGGACGGCGCGGATGGCGAACATGCCCGGCCCGCCGTGCTGGAGGCTCTCGTGCAGGATGTCCGGGGTGTTCACGAAGAGGTTCGGGCGGGCCTCGTCGGCCTTCGCGGCCAATTCGTTGCCGAACTCGGTCAACTCCCATTTGGCCACGCGCCAGGTGAAATACGTGTAGGACTGGCTGAATCCGCGCCGGGCGAGCCCGTAGAGCCGGGCGGGGCGGGTGAACGCCTCGGACAGGAAGATGACGTCCGGGTCGGTGCGCCACACGTTCGCGATCAGCCACTCCCAGAAGTCGGCGGGCTTGGTGTGCGGATTGTCGACGCGGAATATGTTGACGCCCAAGCCGATCCAGTGTTTGACGACGCGCAGCACTTCGGCGTAGAGCCCGTCGGGGTCGTTGTCGAAGTTGACCGGATAGATGTCCTGGTACTTCTTCGGCGGGTTCTCCGCGTAGGCGATGGTGTTGTCGGGCAAGGTGGTGAACCACTCGGGGTGCGCCTCGACCCACGGATGATCCGGCGCGCATTGCAAGGCGAGGTCGAGCGCGACCTCGAGGCCCAGTTCCCGCGCCGCCCTGACGAACTCGGCGAAATCGGCTTCGGTGCCCAATTCCGGATGCACGGCGTCGTGACCGCCGTGCCGCGAGCCGATGGCCCACGGCGAGCCGACGTCGCCGGACTCCGCCGTGAGCGCGTTGTTGCGGCCCTTGCGGTTGACCTCGCCGATCGGGTGGATCGGCGGCAGGTACACCACGTCGAAGCCCATGGCGGCGATGCGCGGAAGGTCCTTGGCCGCGGTGACGAAGGTGCCGTGAACCGGCTCGCCGGTGGCGTCGCGGCCGCCGGTCGAGCGCGGAAAGAACTCGTACCAGGAGCCGTAGAGCGCGCGGTGCCGCTCGACCAGGACGGTGTGCTGCGGCCCGCGGGTGACCAGGTCGCGCAGCGGCGTGGCGCGCAGGATCCCGGCGACCTCCTCGGTGAAGGCCGGGGCCACCCGTGCGGGGAGTTGCTCGTCACCGCGCAGCGCAGCGGCGACCGCGCGCAAGCGCTCGAACTGTTTCTTCGGGACGGCCTGCGCCGCGCGGTCGAACAGGCGAGCGCCCAGCTCGAGATCGTTGGCCAGATCGACGGCGCTCTGCCCGACGGCAAGCTTCGCCTCGATCGCCGATCGCCAGGTCGCGATCGGATCGCTCCAGCCTTCGATCCGGTAGGTCCAGGCTCCCGGCGTGTTCGGTGTGAAGGTCGCGTTGAAGACGTCGGGCTCGTAGTCCGGCGTCATGCGGACGCGGGTGGGTCGCGACGCGCCGGGGGCGCGCACGACGAGTGTGGCGGCGACGGCGTCGTGCCCCTCGCGCCAAACCACGGTGCGCACCGGGAATACCTCGCCGACCACCGCCTTGGCGGGCCGGCCGCCTGGGATGGACGGGGCAGTGTCATCGATAGCGATGCGGCCGGTCACGGACCCCAACCTACCGGCAACCGGCCTTTCGGACCGGACCAGCCGATTTTTCGTGCCCGGTTCCTGGCCTCTCACGGTGGCGGGCCAGCTGGGCATTCGCCTCAGCGTGCGTCGGCGGCGAGGCCCAGGCCGAGCGCGACCAGCACCGCGCCGAGCGCACGCTCTACCCGCTGCCGGATACCGGTGCGGCGCAGCCAGGCGCCCGCGCGGTCGGCGGCCATGACCACGCCGACGCACCACGCGGTGTCGATCACCAACTGGATCAGCGCCAGGATCACTACCGTGGGCAGCACCGGCCCCTCGGACGGAAGGAATTGGGGAAGGATTGTCAATCCGAAAATCGCCGCCTTGGGGTTGGCCGCGATCGAGATCAGCGAGGCGCGGAACGCGGCGGCGGGCGTGTGACCCGCCGGTAGCATCCTCGTCATCGCGCTGCCGAACTCCTCGCCACCACGGGCATTCCGCCACGCCTGCACGCCGAGCCAGATCAGGACCAGCGCGCCGATGACGTGCACGGCCGTGTTCATGGCGCGATTCGCGACGAGCAGGACGGACAGTCCCGCCCCACCCGCCAGCGTCCAGCCGAGTACGCCGATCTCGTTCCCGGCCACCGCCGCCAGGCCCGCGGTGCGGCCGTCCCGCACCGCGCGCTGCAAGAACAGTGCGGTCGCAGGCCCGGGCAGCGCGGCGATGAGCAGGCAGGCCGGCAGGAATTGCGGAAGAACATCGACCCAGTGCGGCATCAGCCGATGCTGTCATCCCGGTCCTGCTCGGGCTACCGATTTTCCCGCTTTGAAGAGTGAGGTGCCCGGGTGGCCATGGACGGAGCTCGTCCACTGGGTGGCCACCCGGGCGCTCAACTCGACATGCCCGAAACGTCGATCACGGCATGACCATGCACGCGAAGCCCAGGTTCATCCCGTTGCCCACCGTCATCACCGGTGAAGTCCAAGCGGGCGTGGCGCCTTGCGTCGCGGAAATGGTGTGCTGCCCGGTCGCCTCGGGGATCCAGACCGTGGTGGCCTGGCTGCCGACCACCGGTGCGGGGTTCGGTGAGAAGGTGCCCCCGGCGCTGTCGGCGAACTGAACCGATTCGGTCGAGGGATTGTTGTCCACCGTCGCCGTCACCCGGTACTGGCAGTTGGTTCCGTAGTTTCCGAAGCCGAAACTGGTGCCTTGGGCCGGGCTGGCGGTCGCCGTCGTGACCGCCGCGCCGGCGGCGGGTGCGACGAGAACGAATGCCGCCGCGAGCGCTCCGAACCCTGTGATCGCTGCTCCAGCGCGCGACCAGCGCCGATCGCGGGCGCGATTTGGGTGTGCTGTCATCCACATCTCGATCACTCCCGTACTGATTCGGTTGGTGCGGCCGGTTGGTCCGCACAGCTTGTGGGTTTGCCCCGGGTTCCGGAGTTCACAAGCGAGCGCGGGTCTCGATCGGGTAGCGGGCACGGGGGTGCCGGTGTGCGGCGCGTGGCCGTTCCGTGACGATGAAGAGCGTTATGCTGCCGGGAAACGCGCTGGTCGGAAGGTTGTTCCGGGCCGTGGTCGGGCAGGGCGCGTCCCGCGGTCGGCGTGTAGGTTCTACCCAATGAAGGCATTGCGTCGTTTCACCGTCCGTGCCCATCTGCCCGAGCGCCTGGCCGCCCTGGGGGAGCTCGCCACGAATCTGCGCTGGTCGTGGCATCCGCCGACGCAGGACCTGTTCGCCGCGCTCGATCCCCGGCGGTGGCAGGAGATGGGGCACGACCCGGTCCGGATGCTGGGCGAGGTGCCCGCGGCGCGGCTCGACGAGCTTGCCGCCGACCCCGGCTACGTCGCGCGTGTGGACTCCGCGGCGGCGGACCTGCGCGAGTACTTGGCCGCGCCGGGCTGGTTCCAGCGCCGGGCGGGCGAGGAAGGGGTGCGGGGTATCGCCTACTTCTCGATGGAGTTCGGCGTCACCGAGGTGTTGCCGAATTATTCGGGCGGCCTTGGCATTTTGGCCGGAGACCACCTGAAGGCCGCCTCCGACCTCGGCCTGCCGCTGATCGGCGTGGGATTGCTGTACCGCTCGGGCTACTTCCGGCAGTCGCTGACGACGGACGGCTGGCAAGCCGAGCACTATCCGGCGCTGGATCCGCAGGGCTTGCCGCTGCGGGCGCTCACCTCCGGCGGTTCGCCCGTGCTCATCCACGTCGCGATGCCCGACCGCAGGGTGCTGCGTGCTCGGGTGTGGATCGCGCAAGTCGGCCGGGTTCCGCTGCTGCTGCTCGACTCCGACATCGCCGAGAACGACCCGGAGTTGCGTGCGGTGACCGACCGGCTCTATGGAGGTGACCAGGAGCATCGCATCCGTCAGGAGATTCTCGCTGGCATCGGCGGTGTGCGGGCGGTGCGCGCGTACACCGCGTCCGCCGGACTGCCCGATCCCGATGTGTTCCACATGAACGAGGGCCACGCGGGTTTCCTCGGCGTGGAGCGGATCCGCGAATTCGTCGCGGCCGGGCAGGATTTCGATTCCGCGCTCGCCGCCGTTCGGGCGGGCACGGTGTTCACCACGCATACGCCGGTCCCGGCGGGCATCGACCGGTTCCCCATGCCGATGGTGCGGCGTTATTTCGGCGGTGCGCACGGGGAATCCGAATCCGCTCTGCTGCCGGGGCTTTCGGTGGACCGGATCGTGGCTCTCGGCCGGGAGGCCGATCCGTCGGTCTTCAACATGGCGCACATGGGCTTGCGCCTGGCGCAGCGCGCCAACGGCGTATCGAAGCTGCACGGCGAGGTGAGCCGGTCCATGTTCGCTTCGCTGTGGCCGGGCTTCGACCCGGCCGAGGTGCCGATCGGTTCGGTCACCAACGGTGTGCACGCCGCCACCTGGGCCGCGCGCGAGTGGGTGGACAAGGCACGCGAACACATCGGCGCGGAGCTGGTCGAGGAGGGGCGCGGCTGGGAACGGCTGCGCGACGTCGATCTCGCCGAGTTGTGGTCGACCCGCAACACCCTGCGCGGCATCCTCGTCGAGGAGGTGCGCCGCAGGCTGCGCGCGTCCTGGTTGCAGCGTGGCGCCGCGGAAGCCGAACTCGGCTGGGTGAACGGCGTTTTCGACCCCGATGTGCTGACCGTCGGGTTCGCCCGGCGAGTGCCGACCTACAAGCGCCTCACCCTGATGCTGCGCGATCCGCAGCGACTGCGCGCCCTGCTGCTGGATCCGCGGCGGCCGATGCAGCTGGTCGTCGCGGGTAAGAGTCATCCGGCCGACGACGGCGGCAAGGCGCTGATCCAGCAGGTGGTCCGCTTCGCCGACGATCCCGAGGTGCGGCACCGGATCGTCTTCCTGCCCGACTACGACATATCAATGGCTCGCTACCTGTACTGGGGCTGCGACGTCTGGCTGAACAATCCGCTGCGCCCGCTCGAGGCCTGCGGCACCTCCGGCATGAAATCCGCGCTGAACGGCGGGCTCAACCTCTCTATCCGCGACGGCTGGTGGGACGAGATGTACGACGGCGAGAACGGGTGGGCCATTCCGACCGCGGAAGGCGTCCGGGACGAGCACCGCCGCGACGATCTGGAGGCCGCCGCGCTCTACGACTTGTTCGAGCGTGCGGTGGCGCCGCGTTTCTACGAGCGCGACGCGTCCGGGATGCCGGTGCGCTGGGTCGAGATGGTTCGCCACACGTTGCAGACCTTGGGGCCGAAGGTGCTGGCTTCCCGGATGGTCCGCGACTACGCGGTGGAGTACTACGCTCCCGCCGCCGCGGCGTCGCAGCGGGCGACGGCCGACGATTTCGCGGTGGCGCGCGCCATCGCCGAGTACCGCCACCGGGTCGAGTCGGCGTGGCCCTCGGTCAAGGTGATCCAGGTGGACAGTGCGGGGCTGCCGGACACGCCGGTGATCGGGGCGCGGCTGTCGCTCACCGCGCGGGTCGAGCTCGGTGGCTTGAGCGTGCCGGACGTGGTGGTGCAGGCGGTGCTCGGCCGGGTCTCGTCGACCGACGATCTCTCCGACACCACGACGATCCCGATGAATCACGTCGGGTCCGACGCGGGCGCCGAGCTGTTCACCGTGGACACGCCGCTGCCGCTGTCCGGCGCGGTCGGGTACACCGTGCGGGTGCTGCCGCACAACGATCTGCTGGCCTCCGACGCCGAGTTCGGACTGGTCTCCGCTCCGAGCGCTTGACCCGGTGGCGCCGGTCACGGTGGCGCCGCCGTGGGTGTCGCGGGCAGTGAACCGTCGGCTACCGTGCCCTTGGCCCGCCCCGAATCGTTCCTGTACTGGAGTCACCCATGGTCACCGACGTTCTGCACCGGACCCGAGGACGCCTCGACGGATACTTCGGGGTTCGCTCGACCGGCTCGACCGTGAGGCGCGAACTCATGGCGGGGACGGTCACGTTCCTCGCCATGTCGTACGTCCTCGCGGTCAACCCCGCCGTGCTGGGCGATCAGGGCGCGCTGGGTGACAAGGGCATCCCGATGCAGGCGGTGTTCACCGCGACCGCTGTCGCCGCGGTATTCGGCACGCTGGTCATGGGGCTGTGGGCGCGATATCCGATCGCGCTCGCGCCGGGCATGGGACTCAACGCCTTCTTCGCCTACACGGTGGTGCTCGGCATGGGGATTCCCTGGCAGGTCGCGCTGTCGGGCACGTTCCTGTCCGGCGCCATCTTCTTCGTCCTGGCGGTGACGCGGATTCGCGAACGCATCCTCAACGCGATCCCGATGCAATTGAAACTCGCCGTTGGCGCCGGCATCGGACTGTTCGTCGCCTTCCTCGGCTTGAAGAACGCCGGGATCGTGGTGAACAGCGAGGCGACGCTGGTCACCCTGGGCGACTTCACCAAGGGCACCACCTTGCTCGCGCTGTTCGGGTTGCTGGTGACCGTGGTGTTCCTCGTGCGCGGCTGGCACGGCGCCGTGCTCTACGGCATCGTCCTGACCACCCTCGTCGGCATCGTCAGCGGCTTGGTCGCGCTCCCCAAGGGCTTGTTCGCCGCGCCGCATGGGCTCGAGCAGACCTTCGGTCAGGCGATCGTCCATCTGCCTGACGCGTTCACCGGCCAGATGGTCGTGGTGGTGCTGACCATGCTGTTCGTCGACTTCTTCGACGCATCCGGCACGCTGATCGGCGTCGCGCACCAGGCCGGGCTGCTGGACGCGAACGGTAAGTTGCCGCGCGCGGCGAGCGCGCTGGCGGCGGACTCGGTGGGCACCATGGCGGGTGCGGTCATCGGCACCTCGACCACCACCGCCTACGTGGAATCGACCGCGGGCGTCTCGGCGGGCGGACGGACCGGGCTGACCGCCGTCACCACGGCGGGCTGGTTCTTCGTGGCCATGTTCTGTTTTCCGATCTTCGCGGTCGTCGCGGGCTCCAGCGAGGTGACCGCGCCCGCGCTCATCGTGGTCGGCATCCTGATGGCCCGATCGCTGGGGCAGATCGACTGGAACCGCCTGGAGTACTCGGTGCCCGCGTTCATCACCATTGTGATGATGCCGCTGACGTACTCGATCGCCAACGGCCTGGCCATGGGGATGCTGCTGTACCCGGTGGTCATGGCGGCCAAGGGCCGCGTCAAGGATGTGCATCCGGCGATGTGGGCACTGATGCTGGTGTTCCTCGGCTACTTCTTCTTCCTCGCGGAATGAATTTCCGCTCGCCCGAGCGCTGAACCATCCTTCCCGCCCGACCGTGGAATAGACCGAGAGGTTGGGTAGTTGCCCCCGTTCGTGCGATAATCGGACCGCAGTCCGCTTTCTTCGCCGAAGTAACGATCATGTCCGGGAACGACAGCGCAGGGATGAGGACCACCATGACGATCAAATCCGTACTCGACAGAACCGGAACCGATTCCGAGCTGGACCGAATCGCCCCCGACATCGGCCTGCTGGTCGTGCGAGTCGTCTTCGGCGGCCTGCTCGCGGCGCACGGCGCGCAGAAGCTGTTCGGCTGGTGGGGCGGGCCCGGTCTGCAAGCCAACGCCGACGGCTTCGAGAAGATGGGCTACAACCCGGGCAAGGTATTCGGGACGCTGGCGGGGCTGAGCGAATTCACCGGCGGCCTCCTCCTGCTGCTCGGTTTGCTGACGCCGCTTGCCGGAGCGATCGTGCTGGGCACGATGATCAACGCGATCAACGCCACCTGGGCCGGTGGCCTGCTGGGCGGTTACGAAATGGGTCTGCTGTTCGCGGTGGTCGGCGCGGCGCTGCCCTTCACCGGGCCGGGTAAGTTCTCGTTGGACGCCGGGCGTCCGTGGGAGCGCCACGGATTCGTGTGGGGTGTGGGGGCGCTGATCCTCGCCGTCGTCGCGGGCGTGCTCACGTTGATCCTGAAGTGGGTCCTCTGAGCCTGCGGCGCAACGGATTCGCGGCGCTCGCGTTGCCGGCCACGCTGTTCGAGGTGGCGTGGTGGCCGTGCGCCGTTGTCACACCTTCGCCGCGGCGGCCAGCCTGCTCAGTGCTTTGACCACGACCTCAGGGTCGGCAGTCTCCCAGTACGGCGGCAGCGACGCGCGCAGGTATCCGCCATAGCGAGCGGTCGCGAGGCGGGAATCCAGGATGGCCACCACACCGCGATCGTCGACGCTGCGCAGCAGGCGGCCGGTGCCCTGCGCGAGCAGCAGAGCCGCGTGGTTGGCGGCCACGGTCATGAAGCCGTTGCCGCCGCGCATCTCCACGGCGCGTTGCCTGGCCGCCAGCAGCGGATCGTCCGGGCGGGGGAAAGGGATGCGGTCGAGGATCACCAGACTCAGCGACGGTCCAGGCACGTCGACGCCCTGCCACAGCGACAGCGTGCCGAACAGGGAGGTCTCCGGGTCGTCGGCGAACTTGCGGACCAACGCGCCCGTCGCGTCCTCGCCCTGGCACAGCACCGGTGTGCGCAACCGTTCGCGGAGTGCGTCGGTGGCCGCGCGGGCGGCGCGCATCGAGGAGAACAAGCCGAGGGTGCGTCCGCCCGCGGCCGTGATCAGTCGCTCGATTTCGTCCAGGTAGGCCGGTGCGAGCCCGTCGCGGCCCGGCGCGGGCAGGTGTTCGGCGACGTAGAGGATGCCGGACTTGGCATGGTCGAACGGTGAGCCGACATCGAGCGAACTCCAGCGCACGCTGTCGGCGTCCGACGGCGCCTGCGCGCCGTTCGCGGTGGCCGGGTCGGTGCGATTGCCCGACTGCGCGGGCAGGCCCCAGGTGACCGCGAGGCCGTCGAACGAGCCGCCGATCTGCAACGTGGCGGAGGTGAGCACGACGGTCGCGGCGCCGAAGAGCCTGCTGCGCAGCAGCCCGCCCACCGACAGCGGCGCCATCCGCAGCGACCGGCGCACGACGCCCCGGATCTCGTCGGCGGCCAGCCAGATGACGTCGCGGCGGGCGGCGGGATCGGGCTCGTCGAACGCCGTCAGCGCGCGGACCGCGCTGTCGTGCACCTCGTCGAGCGCGGCCAAGGCCATGGTGCGGGCGGCGGAACTCTCCGGGTCGCCCTGCGCGGTGGCGCTGCCAGAGGGCGCGAGCGCGGTGCGCGCGTTCCACGCGCCGTCGCGGACCAGGGCCAGTACCGGGGCCACGCCGTCGGGCAGGGTGTCCCACCGGGCGGCGGGCAGCTCGTCCAGCACGGTGTGCCAGGCCTCTGCGGCGCCCTCCAGGCGGTCGACCTCCTGCTCGTCGATGAGCTTGGCGCAACGCCGGGCCGCCGCGCTGATCGCGGCGGAGGTCAGTTCGGCGGTGGCCACGCCGGTGACCCGGTCGACCAGCTCGTGCGCCTCATCGATGACCACGACGTCGTGTTCGGGGAGCACCTGGATGCCGCTGATCGCGTCGATGGCCAGCAGCGCGTGGTTGGTCACCACCACGTCGGCCTGCGCCGACTCGGTTCTGGCGCGCTCGGCGAAGCAATCCTGGCCGAAGGAGCAACGCGACTTGCCCAGGCATTCCCGCGACGACACGCTCACCTGCCGCCAGGCCCGATCGCTCACGCCGGGAGCGAGTTCGTCGCGGTCGCCGGTGTCGGTGTCGGAGGCCCATTCGTTGAGCCGTTGCACTTCGCGACCGAGGCGCGAGATCGCGAACGCGTCGAACAACTCCGCTTCGGCGGGCTCGTCCGGTACGGCGCTGTTGATCTTGTTCAAGCACAAATAGTTGTTGCGGCCCTTCAGGATCGCGAACTTCGGCGTGCGTCCCAACGGGCCGCTGAGCGCCTCTGCCAAGCGCGGAAGGTCACGGTCGACCAGCTGACGTTGCAGCGCGATCGTGGCCGTGGAGACCACCACCGTGCGGCCGGTGCGCACGGCGTGGCGCAGGCTCGGCACCAGATACGCCAGCGACTTGCCGGTGCCCGTGCCTGCCTGCACGGCGAGGTGCTCCTTGGTATCGATCGCGTGGTCCACCGCCGCGGCCATCGTCACCTGCCCGGCGCGCTCCTTGCCGCCCAGCGCGTGTACGGCGGTAGCCAGAAGGTCGGATACGGGGGGCAGTTCGGGCACGCGAGCAGCCTACTCGGCGCCTCCGACAGGGCAGGGCGGTCGCGGAGACCGGACGGTCTATCGGGTGATGCCGCCTTCCAGGTCGACGCCGGCCCCGCGCATGCGGTCCAGTGCGAGGGCGACCGTTTCGGGTGCGACTCCCGCGGTGAGATCGAGCAGGACGCGGGTGTCGAAACCCTCGATGCGCGCGTCCAGCGCGGTGGCGCGCACGCAGTGATCGGTCGCGATGCCCACCACGTCGACGGCGTCGACGCCGCGGTCGTGCAGCCAGTCGGCCAGCCCGGTGCCGTCCTCGGTCGTGCCCTCGAACCCGGAGTAGGCCGCCGAGTACGCGCCCTTGGAGAAGACCGCATCGATGGGTTCGGTGGTCAGGGCGGGGTGGAAGTCGGCGCCCTGCGTGCCGACCCGGCAGTGCGGCGGCCAGCTGTCGATGTAGTCGGGCGCGTCGGAGAAATGCGCACCGGGATCGATGTGATGATCGCGGGTGGCCACGATCGCGCCGTAGTTCGCCGCCGCGAGGTGCTCACTGATCCGGGCCGCCACGGCGGCGCCGCCCGCCACCGCGAGCGAACCGCCCTCGCAGAAATCGTTCTGGACGTCGACGATGATCAGTGCCCGGGTCATGGCGACCTCCCGCGATGTGGCTGAACAACTGTTTCAGATTCTGCCGCTCGGTCGGACGCTCGTTCGGCCGACTCGCGGGAAATTCACATGCGCGCGATGTAAACGCGGCCTGCGCCCACGGTGATTACCGGGTGCCCCTTTCGTCGGCGGCCGGATGCGCCGCCTTCCAGCACGGAGACCCTCATGAGCCCTGCCAAACTGTTCCGCAGCGTAATCGTCGCCACCACCGTGTTCCTGGCGGTCTTCTTCCTGCTCGGCTCCCGCCCCGCGGAGCCGTCGGCATGGGTGTGGTTCGGGATCACCGGATTGGTGTTCGCGCTGCTCTTCGCCGCCGGGCTGCGGCTGGTGACCCGCGTCGACGAGCGCAGGCGCTGACCTCAGACGAAGGTGGTCACCACGGCGGGTTCACCCGCCGACAGCTTGAGGCCCTCCCACGGCAGGCTGATCAGTCCGCGCGCGACCAGGTCGCGGCTCTCGGCGAGGGTGGGCAGGTCATCGACCTGCTTGCCCTCCCGGATCAAGGGGACCAGCAGCTCACGGGATCGGAAGCCGTTGCGGGGCGGTATCGGCCCCGCCGCCGGATAGACGATCTCCTCGACGATCGTGCCGGTGTCGCGGGCCAAGCGGAGCGCCTTCTTCGTACCGCCACGAGACTGCTTGTGACTGCTGCGTTTGGCGACCGGCACCCCTTCGACTTCGACCAGCTTGTAGACCATCCCGGCCGTCGGCGCGCCGGAGCCGGTGACCAGGGCCGTTCCGACACCGTAGACGTCGACCGGCTCGGCGCGCAGCGCGGCGATGGCGTACTCGTCGAGATCGCCGGAGACCACGATGCGGGTCTTGGTGGCCCCGAGCGCGTCGAGCTGGTCGCGCACCTGCCTGGCCAGGACACCGAGATCGCCGGAGTCGATCCGCACGCCGCCCAGCTCTGTTCCCGCGACCTCGATGGCCGTCGCGACGCCCCTGGTGATGTCGAAGGTGTCCACCAGCAGCGTCGTCCCGACTCCCAGCGTCTGCACCTGGCTGCGGAACGCTTCGGCCTCGTGCGCCCCGTCGGGGCCGCTGTGCAGCAGGACGAACGCGTGCGCGCTGGTGCCCGCCCCCGGGATCCCGTAGCGGCGCACCGCCTCCAAGTTCGAGGTTGCGTCGAAACCGGCGAGATACGCGGCGCGCGCGCAGTCCGCCGCCGCCAGCTCGTGGGTGCGCCGCGAGCCCATCTCGATCATCCGGCGGCCGCCCGCGGCGCTGACCATCCGCGCCGCGGCGGCCGCGATCGCGCTGTCGTGATTGAGAATCGAGAGGACCAGCGTCTCCAGCACGACGCATTCGGCGAAACTGCCGCGCACCGAGAGGATCGGGGAGCCCGGGAAGTACAGCTCGCCCTCTGGGTAGCCGTCGATGTCGCCGGTGAACCGGTAGTCACGCAGCCAGTCCAACGTCCGCCGATCCGAGAACGAGGCGGCGACGGACAGTTCCGCATCGCCGAACCGGAACTGCCGCAGCGCGTCGAGCACCCGGCCGGTACCCCCGACGACGCCATAGCGGCGACCGTTTGGCAAACGTCTAGCGAACACCTCGAAGGTGCACTGCCGATGCGCCGAACCATCGGCGAGCGCCGCGGCGAGCATGGTCAGTTCGTACTGGTCGGTCAGCAGTGCCGTGCTGGTCACGCCGTCACGCAGGTCCACGCTGTCACTGTAGACAGAACGGTCGGCTCACGCCGTCCGGCATCGGCCCGGTGAACCGGCGAAAACCCGAATCGGGGCTGCGTGGGTGTTGTTTATCCGGTGTCGAGTCGTACCCTTGACCCTATGGCCTTGTGCAACACAGTCCGGGGTGACGTCGTTGTGGACGCCGCGAACGCGACATTGTCGGCGGCACAGGCGACACCCGAAGCGGTGGAGTACACCGAGATCCTGGAGGCGGAGGACCGCCCGTGGGTGACCGTGGTCTGGGACGATCCGGTCAATCTCATGCACTACGTCACGTATATCTTCCAGAAGCTTTTCGGCTACAGCAAAGCGAAGGCGACCGAGCTGATGCTCAAGGTCCACA
Source organism: Nocardia sp. NPDC051900 (assembly GCF_044452545.1). NCBI lineage: Bacteria > Bacillati > Actinomycetota > Actinomycetes > Mycobacteriales > Nocardiaceae > Nocardia > Nocardia sp. NPDC051900. Next base: position 22,583 of record NZ_JBITBU010000011.1, read on the forward strand.
ACGAGGGCAAGGCGGTGGTCTCGTCCGGTTCCCGCGACAAGATGGAACACGATGTTCAGCGGCTGCACGCCGCCGGACTTTGGGCCACCATGCAGCGGGACGACTGACCAGCGCGACTACCCTGACGCCGTGCGCAAGTGGAGCAGGAAGAACTCGCTGAGCGGTCTCAAACTGCGATCCGAAATGGACGCACGTGAGGCCAACGTGCTTCGGTCCCTGGTCGGTGCGGTCTCCGGGCTGCTCACCGAGCGCGCCGGGTCGGCGCCCGACGACGACCTGGCCGCCCTCACCGGACTGCGATCCGGCAACACCGTCCCGCCGGAGGATCCGCGGCTGCGCAGACTGCTGCCGGACTTCCACCGCAACGAGCCCGGCTCGCCGGACGCCGAACGCGCCGACCTCAACAGCGCGCTGCGCGGTCTGCACGAGCCCGACATCATCGACGCCAAGCTGGCGGCGGGCTCGGTCGTGCTGGACACCGTGCCGAGCGCGGGCGGCAAGATCGTCATCACCCCTGAGCAGGCCGACGCGTGGTTGACCGCGCTCACCGACGTGCGGCTGGCGCTGGGCACGGTGCTGAACATCGATGCCGACACGCCCGACCATCTCGATCCCGACGATCCGCGCGCCCCGCACCTGGACGTGTACCACTGGCTGACCTGGATGCAGGACTCGCTGCTCCAGGCGCTGGCTCCCTGACCGGCCGCGCTGCGATGATCGGCGCGAACCGACCAGCAGTCCCGCGCCTCGAGGAGTACCGATGGTGAATGCCGAACCGGGTGAACGCAACTCGCTCACCGATGTGCCCGGAGTGCTGGTCGGTCATCATCACGTCCTCGATCCGGACGCCACGCTCGGTTCCGGATCGGCGACGGGATGCACGGTGGTGCGCGTGCCGGGCGGCGCGGTGGCGGCGGTCGACGTGCGCGGCGGCGGGCCTGGTACCCGTGAGACCGATCTGCTGGATCCGATGAACACCGTCCGGCAGATCGACGCGATCCTGCTCACCGGCGGCAGCGCCTTCGGGCTCGCCGCGGCCGACGGCGTGATGCGGTGGCTGGAGGAGAACGGCGCGGGCATCGTGATGGACCCGGCGGACCCGAGCCGGGTGGTGCCCATCGTCCCCGGCGCGGTGATCTTCGATCTTCCGGTCGGCGCGTGGGACATCCGTCCGACCGCCGAGTTCGGCTACCGGGCCGCCGCGGCGGCGGACGTCGACTTCGCTCGCGGTTCGGTCGGTGCGGGCGTCGGCGCGCGCGCCGGTTCGATCAAAGGCGGGATCGGCACGGCGAGCATCGTGCTGGGTGATGGCGTGGCCGCGGGAATCACCGTCGCGGCGCTGGTCGTGGCGAATCCGGTCGGCTCGGTGTTCGATCCCCGCACGGGGTTGCCGTGGGGGTGCGGCACCGATGGGCCCGGCTTCTTCGGTCTGCGGCAGGCGACCCCGGAGCAACTGGCGGCGGCGAACGCGCTGCCGGTGAAGGGCACCGTGCTCAACACCACGATCGGCGTCGTGGCCACGGACGCTCCGCTCGATCCGGCCGGATGCAAGCGCGTCGCGGCCACCGCGCACGACGGGCTGGCCAGGGCGATCCGTCCCGCGCACTCGCCCCTGGACGGGGACACCCTCTTCGCGCTCGCCACCGGAACGGCGGAGGAGGGCGGCGACTTGCCGTTGCCGCCCGCCTTCCCCGCCGATCTGCTTGTCCTGGACCAGATCTGCACCGCCGCCGCCGTCTGCGTCGAACGCGCCATCGTCGACGCGATCCGCTCGGCGCACCCAGTGGCGGGCATCCCGGCCTACAACGACCTGTTCGGTGTTTGAACAGGCGCTGCCGGGAACCGGGGGACCGGGCGACGTCGCCGGGGGAATAGCCGAATATCCTGGCTCGTTGTCGACTGCGATGGGTCGGCGTTGTGGAAAGGTGTGCGACTCGTGCTGGTGATCAGGGCCGACCTCGTGGAGGCGATGGTGGCGCACGCGCGCGCCGATCACCCCGATGAGGCCTGCGGTGTCATCGCGGGGCCGGAGGGCTCGGATCGTCCGGAGCGCTTCATCGCCATGGTCAACGCCGAGCGTTCGCCCACGTTCTACCGCTTCGACTCCGGCGAGCAGTTGAAGGTGTGGCGCGCGATGGACGACGCCGACGAGGCGCCGGTCGTCATCTACCACTCGCATACCGCCACCGAGGCCTATCCGAGCCGGACCGACGTGTCGTACGCCTCCGAGCCGTTCGCGCACTACGTGCTGATCTCCACCCGCGATCCCGAGCGGCACGAGCTGCGCAGCTACCGGATCGTCGACGGCGAGGTCACCGAGGAGCCGGTGCGGATCGTCGACGCGTACGAGAACTAGACCGATGCCTGTTCGCGAAACCGAGGAGTACCCATGCCGGTAACCGTCTCCATTCCGACCATCATGCGCGGCCTCACCGGAGGTGAGAAGCGCGTGCGGGCCGAGGGCGCCACGCTGTCGGCGCTGATCGACGACCTGGAGGCCAACCACCCCGGGCTCGCCGAGCGCCTGCTGAAGGACGGCAAGCTGAACCGCTACGTCAACATCTACGTCGACGACGAAGACGTGCGCTTCGCGGGCGGGCTGGCCGCCGAAGTGCCCGAGGACGCCAGCGTCACGATCCTGCCCGCCGTGGCCGGAGGCTGACCCGTCCCGTGGCGCGTTACGAATCGCTGATCGCGACTCTCGGCAATACCCCGCTGGTCGGGCTGCGCACCCTGTCCCCGCGATGGGACGGTGACGATCACGTGCGGCTGTGGGCCAAGCTGGAAGATCGCAACCCCACCGGCTCGATCAAGGACCGGCCCGCCCTGCGGATGATCGAGCAGGCCGAGGCCGACGGGCTGCTGCGGCCCGGTTGCACGATTCTCGAACCCACCAGCGGCAACACGGGCATCTCGCTGGCCATGGCGGCGAAGCTCAAGGGATACCAGCTGGTCTGCGTGATGCCCGAGAACACCTCGGTGGAGCGGCGGCAGTTGCTCACCATGTTCGGGGCCAGGATCATCGATTCCCCGGCCGCGGGCGGCTCCAATCAGGCCGTCGCGCTGGCGAAGAAGATCGCCGCGGAGAACCCCGATTGGGTGATGCTCTACCAGTACGGCAATCCGGCGAATACGGCGGCGCACTACGAGACGACCGGCCCGGAGATCTTGGCCGACCTGCCCGAGATCACCCATTTCGTAGCTGGTCTCGGCACCACGGGCACGCTGATGGGGACCGGCCGCTTCCTGCGGGAGAAGGTGCCCGGCATCGAGATCGTGGCCGCCGAACCGCGTTACGGCGAACTGGTCTACGGCCTGCGCAACATCGACGAGGGATTCATCCCCGAGTTGTACGACGAGAGCGTGCTGACCACACGTTTCTCGGTCGGCCCGTACGACGCGGTGAAACGCACCCGCGAACTGGTGCTCGAAGAGGGCATCTTCGCCGGGATCTCCACCGGCGCCATCCTGCACGCCGCGCTCGGCGTCGCCCGCAAGGCGGTCAAGGCGGGCACGCGCGCCGACATCGCGTTCGTGGTCGCCGACGGCGGATGGAAATACCTGTCGACCGGGGCCTACGACGGCACGCTCGAAGAGGCGGAAGAGCGGCTCGACGGCCAGCTCTGGGCCTGATTCCCGGCCGCGCCGGTACCCTCGGTGAGGCGGGGCCACGTCCCCGCCACGGCGAGGAGGTGGCCATGACCGGCGCGGGACTCGGGCCGTCGTTCGACCCTGATCGGCTGGCTGCGCTTCGTGGGCAGCTGGGCAAGCCCGCCGGTGTGCCCACACCGCCCGCCACCGCGGGCTTCGCCGCGATCAAGCAACTGTGGCTGCGGGCCGGCGTGCTGATCGCCGGGTTCGTGGCGGTGCTGTACGGCGTCGAAGGGGTCGACACCGCCGTCGGTGGCCGGCTCGACCACGCGGGCATCGAGCCGCGCCGCGCCGACGGGCTGACCGGCATCCTGTTCGCCCCGTTGTTGCACGGCGGCTGGCCACATCTGATCGGCAACACGCTCCCGGTGCTGGTGCTCGGCTTCCTGGTCCTGGTGACGGGCATCGGCCGCGGGCTGGCCGCGACCGCGATCATCTGGCTGGGGGCCGGGCTCGGCGTCTGGCTCACCGGGGCGACGGGGAGTACGCATATCGGCGCGTCGTCGCTGGTGTTCGGCTGGCTGACCTTCCTCATCTCCCGTGGCTGGTTCGCGCGCAACGTCGGGCAGATCGTGCTCGGTCTCGTGGTGCTGGCCCTCTACGGGTCGCTGCTGTGGGGCGTTCTGCCGGGACAGCCCGGAATCTCTTGGCAGGGGCATCTATTCGGCGCGTTGAGTGGATTGCTGGCCGGCTGGGTACTCTCTGGAGATGCACGACGAAACCGCCGCGGCGACCGAGCCGGAATCGGCGCGTCGCCGCGGTGACCGGGCGGCCCGCCGGAGATGTGGGGGGATCCTTTCTTGAGTGAGAATTCCGCGTGGCAGCATGGGGGAATGCGCCTTACCGTCCTCGGGTGCTCGGGCAGTGTGTCCGGCCCGGACTCTCCCGCGTCGGGTTACCTGCTGACCGGCCCGGACATGCGGCCGACGGTGATCGATTTCGGTCCGGGAGTGCTCGGCGCGTTGCAGCGCCATGCCGATCCCGGTGAGGTCGACATCTTCCTGACCCATCTGCACGCCGACCACTGCCTGGACCTGCCCGGTTTGCTGGTATGGCGCCGGTACCACCCGACGCCCCCGGAGGGCAAGGCGATCGTGCGCGGCCCGTCGGACACCTCGTTGCGCATCGGCAACGCCTCCGCCGAGGTCGGCGGCGAATGCGACGACTGGTCCGATGTGATCGACATGCGGCGCTGGGTCGAAGGCGAGCCCATCTCCTTCGGGCCGGGTCACACCGTCACCGCGCGCCGGATGTACCACCCCCCGGAGTCCTACGGTCTGCGGATCGTCACCGCCGCCGGACGCACTTTCGTCTACACCGGCGACACGGCACTGTGCCCCCAGGTCCACGAACTCGCGCAGGGCGCCGACATCCTGATGGCGGAAGCCTCCTGGACCCACGACCCGGCGAATCGCCCTCCCGGCATTCACCTTTCGGGCACCGAGGCCGGCCAGATCGCCGCCCGGGCAGGCGTGAAGGAACTGCTGCTCACCCACATCCCCCCGTGGACCTCCCGCGAGGACGTGATCGCCGAGGCGAAAGCAGAGTTCACCGGCCCCGTGCACGCGGTGGCTCCGGGCGAAACCTTCGATCTCTGACCGGATCCCGGGTAACGCCGGGCATGACGTGAACTTCACGAGCGGAACCGCGTCACCGGCCTTGTACACCCCGCGCGGCAGCACGCCGGTCTGCCGAATGACGCGCCGATCCCCGAGTCCGTACGTCCCCTTCGACGACCGATTCGCGGCCTGACTCGACCCGGGTGCCGACCATCCCACGCAACCGTGACAGCCTCGCCGATCCGCGTTCCCGCTCGCGGTGCGACAACGGCGGTATCCGCGTGCGGAACCACGGCGGGCACACGGACCGAATTTGCGCCGCATCCGCTCCGCCATGGGTAGCGACCGTCGTCCCCAACGCGCCCAGCTCGCCTCAACCACGGGTTTCGAGCGAAGCGAGACCGAGCATGCGCCGTTCGCGGCCCGGCTCGCGTTCGCGCGACCGTCGCGTACGCGACGAAGGAGCAAGCGGCGGTCGCGCAAACGCGAGCCATGAAGGGGCCGCGAACACGCCGCGACGAAGTCGCGGCAAATTGAACACAGTAGGCTGTGGCCGTGTCGAGACGAGCCGATGGCAGGGCGGACGATGAGCTCCGCGAGGTCCGGATCACCCGTGGTTTCACCACGCATCCAGCTGGTTCGGTGCTGGTGGAGTTCGGGCAGACGCGGGTGATGTGCACCGCGAGCGTCACCGAGGGGGTGCCGCCGTGGCGGCGTGATTCCGGGTTGGGCTGGCTCACCGCCGAGTACGCGATGTTGCCCGCCGCGACGCACACTCGCAGCGGGCGGGAATCGGTGAAGGGCCGGATCGGCGGACGGACCCAGGAGATCAGCCGTCTGATCGGCCGCTCGCTGCGCGCCTGCATCGACCTCGCCGCGATCGGGGAGAACACCATCGCCATCGACTGTGATGTGCTCCAGGCCGACGGCGGTACCAGGACGGCCGCCATCACCGGCGCCTACGTGGCGTTGGCGGATGCCGTGACCTATCTCGGCGCGGCGGGCGCGCTGGCCGACCCGCAGCCGATCTCCTGTGCGATCGCCGCGGTGAGCGTCGGCGTGGTCGACGGCCGGGTGCGGGTGGATCTGCCCTACGAGGAGGACTCGCGCGCCGAGGTCGACATGAACGTGGTCGCGACCGATACCGGAACGCTGGTGGAGATCCAGGGCACCGGCGAGGGCGCCACCTTCCCGCGCTCCACGCTGGACAAGTTGCTCGATGCCGCGCTCGCGTCCTGCGAGCAGCTGTTCGTCGTGCAGAAAGAGGCGCTGGCGCTGCCATATCCCGGTGTGCTTCCCGAGCCCGCCGAGTCGAAGAGGAAGTGATGACCCGCCGTTTGCTGGTGGCCAGCCGCAACACCAAGAAACTGAACGAACTGCGCCGCATCCTCGACGAGGCAGGCATCGCCGGGATCGAGATCGTCGGATTGAACGATGTTCCCCCGTACGACGAGGCGCCCGAGACCGGCGCGACGTTCGAGGAGAACGCGCTGGCCAAGGCGCGCGACGGCGCCGCGGCCACCGGATTGGCTTGCGTCGCCGACGATTCCGGTATCGAGGTGGACGCGTTGAACGGCATGCCGGGTGTGCTGTCGGCGCGCTGGTCGGGCAAGCACGGCGACGACGCGGCGAACAACGCGCTGCTGCTGGCACAGCTGTCGGACGTGCCGGACGAGCGGCGCGGCGGGCGGTTCGTGTCCACCTGCGCGCTGGTGGTGCCCGGCGGCGCGGAGACCGTGGTGCGCGGCGAATGGCCCGGCTCGATCGGGCGGAAGCCGGTGGGCGACGGCGGTTTCGGCTACGACCCGCTGTTCGTCCCGGAAGGCGGCGATGTCACCGCGGCCCAGTTGACGCCCGCCCAGAAGGACGCGGTGTCGCATCGCGGGCGGGCGCTGGTCCAGTTGACGCCCGCGCTGGCTGCGCTCGCCGAAGGCTGACGCCTCAGACGCCGAAGGTTTGCTTGACCTGCTTGGCGTTGACGTGTTCGACGAAGAACGACAGCAACGGGATGGTGCCCGCGAGTAGGGTGCCGACGGTGCGCAGGACCGGCCAGCGGACCTTGACCGCGAGGTCGGCGGTGACCAGCAGGTAGACGAAGTACACCCAGCCGTGCACGACCGCGATCCAGCTGGGGGTGGCCACGTCGAAGCCGTACTTGGCGATCATCTCACCGGTGAGCAGCAGCAACCAGAGGCCGGTGATCCAGGCCAGCGCCCGATAGCGCAGCAGCGCCGGACCGATCTTGGCGGCGTTCCCGGCCCGGGCCGGGGCAGCGGTGGTCTCGGTGGAATTCTCGCTGGTGGTCAACCGGCGCTCCTCTCGCGGGTGTGCAGGCCTGCCGTGCGGACCTGTTCTTCGATGTCGTCGGCGTGCAGCGCGGCGAGGTATCGGTTGTACTCGGCGAGCACGGGGTCCTCATCCCGGACGGCCTTCGGGCGCTCGGGCAGCAGTCCCGCCGGGAGTTCGGTCGGCGCGATCGGCTTCGCGGCGCGCCTGGCTGTGGGTGCATCGCGCCGCGAAGCCACGGCGGACTCGTTCTTTTCCTCTGGTGCGCCTGCCTCGCGTTCCAGCCGCACGAACCGGAAGTAGGCGAAGACGGCGAAACCCGCGAACAGGGGCCACTGCAGCGCGTAGCCGAGATTCTGTGCGGTGCCGGTCGCGGACTCGTACCGTTCCCACTGCCACCAGGCCAGTCCCAGGCAGCCCAGCGCGGCGACGATCACCAGCGCGATGAGGGCCGGGCGGTTGTGTGCCGAGCGGCGGGGTGAGGCGGACACGGCTTCTACGGTACCCGTTCTACTACGCGGGCCGTAGAACAAGGTACGCCGTCCGGCGCCTGCTGTGACCACGGTCATCGAGGCGACGACCGGTGCGGAGCGGACCGGCGCTCGGGGCGGTGTCGGATGCCGAGACGACGGCCGCATGCCGCTGCCAGATGTGGCTTCCGATGTGGCAGCGGGCAGCTACAAATCACGCAGTCGTCACGAGTGGTGCCGCTCGCCGCCATGTGGCAACGCGCATCGGGCGTCCGCTCCGGCGCGTGCCACCGAGCACGCGGCCGGACTCCGCCTGCGGTGGACTCGACGAGTCAGCCCGGGTCGACCGCAGGGGCCGCGCGCACGACGCGGACCCTTCCGGGCGCATCGACAGCCGGGCCCCCGGCGAACAGTTGCCCGCTGACTGCTCCGGTGTTGCTCCGCTCAGAACGAGTAGGTGACGCCGGTCTTGCGCTCCGACTCTGCCCACAGCCGCTGCCACAGGTCCTTGTTCTGCGACAGGCGGGTGGACGACGAGGGTTTCACCGGCCCCTGGCTGCCGAAGAGCCGGGTCGGGCCCCAGTAGGTCTCGGGATCGGCGTCCGGCATGGTGGCGGCGAACAACGTCGAGTGCGCGGCCTTGGCGGGCGAGTGCCCGATCAGGCGGATGAACGGCTTGGAGATGTGGTCGAGCGGGGTCTCGGTGTGCGCGAAGAGGTCGGTGGCCGAGACACCGGGGTGCACCGCGTAGGAGCGCTTGCGGGAGCCGGATTCACGCAGCCTGCGCTGCAGTTCACGGGCGAACATCAGATTGCACAGCTTGGCCTGCGCATAGGCGAGATTTCGCTGGTAGCGGCGCTTTTCGTAGTCGAGGTCGTCGATCCAGAGCTTCGGCGTCTGCTTGTGCGCGATGCTGGAGAGGGTGACCACCCGATCGGTGATCCGGTCCAGCAGCAGGCCGGTGAGCGCGAAGTGCCCGAGGTGATTGACGCCCCACTGGGTCTCGAAGCCGTCTTTGGTTCGCGAGAACGGGATGTTCATCAGGCCGGCGTTGTTGACCAGGACGTCGAATTCGCCGCTGTCGTCGGCGAACTTGCGCACCGAGGACAGATCGGCCAGGTCCAGTTCCGCCACGCGGACATCGCCGTCGATGCCCGCGGCGACCTCTTTCGCCTTGACCGCGTTGCGGCAGGCCATGATCACGGTCGCGCCCTTGGACGCCAGGACTTTCGTGGTGACGGCGCCCAAGCCGCCGTTCGCGCCGGTGATGACAAAGGTGCGTCCCGTCTGGTCCGGGATCTCAGCTGGTTTCCACGCCATGCGCCAACCTTACTCTGGAGTAAGTTTCCGGGGAAGATATCGGCATTGATCGTCTCAGACGCAAGAGCTCGTGTCGCGGAACGCGCCCGCGACACGAGCTGTCGGCCGGGTCGTTCAGCGGCCGCTGCCGATGGGTTGCCCGAAGGCGGCCGCGAGTACGGTGCCCACCGTGTCGCTCCACACCTGCCAGGTGGCGGGGTCCAACGTCATCGAGCCGACATCGGTGATGGTGACGCCGCCGGCCACCGGCGCGCCCGCGAAGCGGTCCTTCAGCCACAGCAGCGCGCGCGGTGCCGCGATCGGGTCCAGGGTCAGGTGCTCGCTGAAGTGGTCGCGGATGTACTCGACCCGCGCGCCCGGGTCCTGGGCATAGGTTCCGACGAGCTCGTTGACGGGTCCGACCGGGATCAACCAGTCGGCATTGGCCTGGTACATCAGCATCGGCATGTCCGGCACGGCCTTGCCGAGCTTCGTCTTGTGCAGCACGTCGGCGACAGCGGGGTCGGTGAAGGGGTTCTTCGTCAGCATCCCGAGGTTGTCGGCGAACGGGAACAGCGCGGCCTGGTAGCTCGCGCAGAGTTGTTCCTTGCCCGCGATCATGAGCTTGCCCAGGCCGTTCGCGTTTTCGTCGAGGAATTTCCGCAGCTCGGGATATTCGCGCGAGACGCCGAGCGCGCCTGCGAAGATCAGCCCGGCGGAGAGATTGCCGTTGGCCATCCGCAATGCGGCCGACAGGTCGGCGGGGATGCCGCCCTCCGCGGTGCCGACCACGTTGAGTTCGGGTGCGTAGTCGCGCTTCAGTTCGGCGGCCCAGCCGGTGGCGATCGCGCCGCCGGAGTAGCCCATCATGCCGACCCTGGTCCCGGTCCCGGACAATTGCATCGGTGCGAAGTTCTCCGCGGCGCGAATGCCGTCGAGCGTGATCCGGCCCGCCAAAGGACCTGCGGCGTAAGCCGAGTCGGGCCCCTGGTGGTCGGGGATCACCGCGGCCCAGCCTTGGGCCAGTGCGGCCTGCACCTCGAGGAACTGGGCCGCCACCAGGGCGGAGCCGGTCAAGATCGCGGGGATGGAACCCATCTGGAGTTGATACGACGGCATGCAGTAGTTGCCGGTCGAGTCTTCGGCGATCTGGTAGGAGAACAGCGGCCGGTCGGCGACGTAGCCGCGCGGCTTGATCACCGTGGCCACGGCGGGGATGGCCTCGCCGCGGGAGTTGGTGGAGCGGTAGGACAACTGCCAGGCGTCCACGTTCACCGGGAGCAGCGACAGGTTCGCCAGATTCACCTGGCGTGCGGCGATGATCTGGCCGGGGGACAAGTCGGTGTAGGTCTGCGCGGGCGGGCGATAGAACGCCGGGTCGAAGCCCGGCGGCAGCGGCGGAAGGGGGAACGGCAGTGCGGGCTGGACCATCGGATCGTCCGGCGCGGGCTCGGCGGCTGCCGAGGCGGGGAGGAAGGGCAGTCCCACCGCCACCACGGCGAGCGCCGCGAGCAGCTTCGGTGCGTGCTTGCGGGAAATGACCACGCGAGAACCTCTTCGTTCTATGAGCAACATTTGTGAGCCCCATCGGTTTCAGACTGGACCCGAGTATGCGGCGTCATGACCCGGATCACAAGTACGAATCGGGCGGCGGCCCAGGCATGCGAGGTAGTTCGTGGTCGCCGGGATTTCGCTACGGTGAGAGATATGACGGCGACAGTGGGCAGGCAATACGGCGGGCGTGCCGTCGTGGAGCGGAAAGCCGAGCGGCGTCAGCGGTTCCTCGACGCGGCCACCCGGATCTTCGCCGAGCGCGGTTACGCCGATTGCTCGCTGGCCGACGTGTGCGCCGCCGCGGGTCTGTCCAAGCGTCAGTTCTACGAGGAGTTCCAGACAAGGGAGGACGTTCTGGTCGCCGCGTACGACCGGATCCAGGACGAGGCGGCCGCGGCCGTGGTCGCGCGGATGGACGCGCTCGACCCGCGGTTCGACCTGCGCGCCGCGATGACCGCCGTGGTGACCGCTTATCTCGAGTCGATCGGCGCCGATCCCTACCGCGCCAAGGTCGCCTTCATCGAAGTGGTGGGCGTGAGCGAACGGATGGAGCGGCACCGCCGCGAACGCAGGCACGCGTGGGCTTCCGTGCTGGAAACCCACGTGGTTCCGGTGGTTGCTCCCGGTTCGCGGGTGCGCGGCACGCCGGGGTGGGGGGCGAGCGCCTTGATCGGCGCGATCAACGGGCTGGCGCACGAGTGGGTGCTCGCCGACCCGCGTCCGTCGGTGGCCGAACTCGTCGATCTGCTCGTGCCCATCGCGATGTCGCTCATCGAGCGGCCGGAGGAAGCGCCGGAGCGCGAACCCGGCTGATTCGCTGCCGTGTCGCTGGATATCCATCGACGCGGCAAAAGCCCATACTGGGCTGATGGCCGGTTCGGTTGCTGTCGCCGCGGACCCTGTTGCCCCGATGGGCAGGGCCAAGACGAACATCGTATTCGGCACCATCGTGCTCGGCATGCTCATGGCGGCGCTGGACCAGACCATCGTGTCCACCGCGCTGCCCACCATCGTCGCCGACCTCGGCGGGGCGGGGCACATGGCGTGGGTGGTCACCTCGTACCTGCTCGCCGAGGCGGTGGCGACCGCCCTCGCCGGAAAGCTCGGCGATCTGTTCGGCCGCAAGCTGGTGTTCCAGATCAGTGCGGTGATCTTCATCGTCGGCTCGATGGTCGCAGGCCTGGCGAACGGCATGCTGGTGCTGGTCCTCGCCCGCGGGATCCAGGGCTTCGGCGCGGGCGGACTGATGGTCACGTCGATGGCGCTGATCGCCGACATCATCCCGTTGCGGCAGCGGGGTAAGTACCAGGGCGCGCTGGGTGCGGTATTCGGCGTGACCACGGTGATCGGTCCGACGCTGGGCGGCCTGTTCACCGACCACGCCAGCTGGCGCTGGTGCTTCTACGTCAACGTGCCGGTCGCGGTGGTGATGATCGCGTTGGCGGCCCGCACCATCCCACGGGTGCGCGCGGCGGCCAGGCCGATCATCGATTACCTCGGCATCGGCTTGGTGGCGCTGGGCGTCTCCTGCCTGATCCTCGGCCTGGAATGGGGCGGGCAGCAGTACGCGTGGGGCTCGCCGACGATCATCGGCCTGTTCGCCGCGGCGGCTTTCCTGCTCGTCACGTTCGTCGGGGTCGAGTTGCGCGCAGCGGAACCGATGCTGCCGATGGGGTTGTTCCGCAGCCGGGTGTTCACGGTGTGCTCGATCCTCAGTTTCATCGTCGGCTTCGCCATGCTCGGCTCGATGACCTACCTGCCCGCGTATCTGCAATACGTCGACGGTGTTTCGGCCACCATGTCGGGTGTTCGCACGCTGCCGCTGGTGGTGGGCCTGTTCACCACCTCGATCCTTTCCGGGCAGGTGGTCGGCAAGACCGGCCGCTACCGGTACTTCCCGATCGCGGGCACGTTGGTCATGGCGCTCGGCCTGTACTTGATGTCGACGATGGGCCGGACCACCGGCACATTGCTGGAGTCGCTGTACATGCTGATCCTCGGCCTGGGTATCGGACTGGCGATGCAGGTGCTCACCATCGTCGTGCAGAACACCGTGCCCTACGCCCAGCTGGGTACCGCGACCTCCGGTGTCACGTTCTTCCGCACGCTCGGCAGCGCCTTCGGGACGGCCATCTTCGGCACGCTCTACAGCAACCAGATCGGCCCCAACCTCGCCGCCGCGCTGGCTCAGGTGCGCGTGGTGCCACCCGGGGTCGCGGCGGACCCGCAGGCGTTGCGCGCGTTGCCCGCCGAACAGTCGGCGCCGATCATCGATGCGTACGCGGACTCGATCGATTACGTGTTCTTCTGGGTCGTTCCGATCGTGCTGGCCGGATTCGTGGTCGCGTGGTTCCTGCCCGAGGTGCCGCTGCGTGACAGCGCGCGGGCGGGGGCGGGCGATGTGGGCGAGGGGTTCTCGGTGCCCGACTCGCCCGATCGGCTGGTGCAACTGGAACGCGCCATCGCGGGCACCATGCACCGAGCGGGGGCGGAGGATCCGATCGGCGCGCGCATCCTCGCCGACGCGGACAGCCACCTCACACGCGGTGAGGCATGGGCGCTCGGCCAGGTGTATCTGCGCGACCGGGTGCGCGGTGACGCCACGCTGGCCGGAATCGCCTGGGCGCACCGCGTGCCCCAGGAGGTGATCGAGCCGATCTACGACCAGGTCGGCGCGGAGGGCTATCTGACGCGAGAGGGTAAACGCTTGCGGCTCACCGATTCCGGTGCGGCCGAGATGGATCGGATCAAGGCGGCCTGGCGGCGCTGGCTCGACACCAGGCTCGACGACTGGAACGAGGCCGACCCGGCCGATCGCGCACTGCTGGATCAGGCGCTGACGAACATCGCCACGAAGTTGCTGGAGGACCACGCGCGCGAGCAGGAAACGGTGCCCGCCTGACCGCTCTTGCGGTCGATTACTCGTAGACGTATATTCGTAGACGAGTAAGGAGGAGGTGCCGCGATGAAGAAACGCAAGGTCGACAACCTGCTGGCGCTCGCGGTGCTGTCCGTGATCGTCGAGCGCCCGATGCACCGCTACGAAATCGCCCAGACCCTGCGTGACCGGGGCAAGGACCACGACATGGCGATCAAATGGGGTTCGCTCTACACGGTCGTGCAGAACATGGCCAAGGTCGGGTTCCTCGAGGTCGTCGGCAGTGAACGGGCGGGCGCCCGTCCCGAGCGAGTCATCTATCGGATCACCGACGAGGGTCGCGCCGAGATGGCCGATTGGACCAGGGAACTGCTGTCGACTCCGGAACCGGAACCGCATCGGTTCGTCGCGGGGCTGTCGATTCTCGCGGTGCTTCCGCCCGCCGAGGTGGTCGAACTGCTCGCCACCCGCCTCGAAGCGCTGGATCGAACCATCGAGACCGTACGTCGTGAACTCGGCGAACTCGCCGGCGCGTTGCCGCGACTGTTCATCGTCGAGTCCGAGTTCGGACTGGCGATGCTCGAAGCCGAGGCGGCGTGGACGCGCTCGCTGCGCGCGGAACTGAGCGAGGGCACCTTCCCCGGACTGGCGCAATGGCTCGAGTGGCACGAGCGCGGCGCGCTGCCGTCGGAGGTCGCCGAAATGGTGGAGAGGGGGATGGCCGAGGACTAGCCGAGAAACCGGACCCGGCGAAGGTGCGGCAACACCGCCGCCGGGCCCGATCGAACAGTCTCGAACCGCGCCCGCGAACGCGCACCCGGCTACAAGGCTGGCAACCACAGGATAACCGGGTGGGTGGCGCGTGTGTCGGTCCGGGAACCGAAACCCGTATCGCACGAATCCTGGAGACACCCATGTCCACAACACGTACCGCCCTGGTGATCGGTGGCGGCATCGCCGGCCCCGTCGTCGCGACGGCCCTGCGCAAAGCGGGCATCGACGCCCGCGTCTACGAGGCCTATCCCGGCCCTTCCTATGGCATCGGCAGCGGACTCGCGCTCGCGCCGAACGGCGTCGCCGCGCTCGACATCATCGGGGCGGGCGACCCGGTCCGCGCCATCGCGCTTCCGGTCCGCAACATGAACATGTCCGTCGGCGCGAAGGTGCTGGCCATGCCCGGCATCCCCGATATGCCGCCGCTGCAACTGGTCGATCGCAGCGAGCTGCACCAAACGCTGCACCGGCACGCGGTGGCGGCGGGCGTTCCGTTCGAGTACGACAAGCGCCTGGTCGATGTGCGCGAGGACGCGTCGGGCATCACCGCCCAGTTCGCCGACGGCAGCACAGCCACCGCCGACGTGCTGATCGGCGCGGACGGCATCCGCTCGCGGGTGCGCACGCTGATCGACCCGAAGGCGCCCGGCCCCGACTACACCGGCATGCTCGGCTTCGGCGCGACCACCGAGTGCGACGCCGACATCCCTCCGGACACCATGACCTTCGCGTTCGGCAAGCGGGCCTACTACCTGTACTGGCCGCTCGGGGACGGGCGGGTGGCATGGGGAGCGAACCTGCCGCACAAGGAGTACCTGTCGCTCACCGCGGCGCGGGCGGTGCCGAGCGCGCACTGGTTGCGGATCTTGCGCGAGACCTACGGCGACGACACTCCCGGCGGCGAGCTCGCTCGGCGCACCACCGAGGAGCAATTGGAGGTGGTCGGCGCGCTGCACATCATGCCGCCGGTGCCGCACTGGTATCGCGGGCGGATGGTGCTGGTCGGCGATGCGGTGCACGCTCCGTCCAACAGCTCCGGTCAGGGCGCGTCGCTGGCGATCGAGAGCGCCGTGCAGCTGGCCCGCTGCTTGCGTGATCTGCCTGCTCCGGAGGCGTTCGCGGTCTACGAGCGTTTGCGGCGCGAGCGGGTGGAAGGCGTCGCGGCCCGCGCGGCGAAGATCAATCACAGCAAGACGCCGGGGCCGGTGGGACGCAAGATCATGCAGTTGCTCATGCCGGTCATGGCCAAGACGGTGATGAAACCGGAGAAGACCATGGGACCGGAGCAGCGCTACCGGATCGACTGGGACGCTCCCGCCGAGCACGAGCTCGCGTCGGTCTGAGTCGGCCGGAGGTCCCTCGGGTCCGAGCGACCCGGGGGACCTCCGGTGCGGCTATCGGCGGCAGAATAGAGTTGCGTGGTGAGCGATAGGGATTCCGATGGAAATCTGGATCTGAACCAGTTGCGCACCTTCCTGGCCGTGCACCGGGCCGGTTCGATCACAGCCGGGGCGCGGCTGGTCGGCTTGTCCCAGCCGACCGTGACCGGCCAATTGCAGGCGTTGGAGAAGCGGCTCGGCGCGCGACTGTTCGACCGATTGCCGCGCGGCGTCGCGCCGACCGCGGCGGCGACCGAGCTGGCGGCGCGCATCGCCGCGCCGCTGGACGCGCTGGACACCGTGGCGGGTCCGGTCCACCGGGCCGAACCCGCGCCACAGCCCGCCGTTCGTCTCGCCGGACCCGCCGAGTTCCTCGCGGTGCACGGGCTCCCCGCGCTGGCGCCGCTGGTCGAGCGAGGGGTCCGACTGGCGGTCCACGCGGGGCTGACCGACGACTTGCTCGGCGGGCTGCGGGCCGGGCACTTCGACCTGGTGGTGTCGACGGTCCGGCCCAGAGGCCGGACGGTGGTCGCCGAACCGCTGGGTGACGAGGAGTTCGTGCTCGTCGCCGGGCCGCAGGTCGCCGCACGCGTCGACGGCGACCTGTTGCGGACCAAGGGCCCGGTCGCGTTGTCCGATGTTCCGCTGGTCAGTTACGCCCCGGATCTGCCGATCCTGCGCCGGTATTGGCGGCACGTCTTCGGCGTCCGGCTTGCCGCCGAGGCCGCGGTGGTCGTCGCCGACCTGCGCGCGGTCGCCGCGGCGGTCGCGGCGGGCGCGGGGATCAGTGTGCTGCCGCGATATCTCTGTGCCGCCGAACTGGATTCGGGATCGCTCGTCGCGCTGTTGGAACCGGAGGACCCGCCGATCAACACGGCATTCCTGGTGCGCCGCCCCGGACCCGCTGTCCGCCCGCACGTCGAGCTGGTCCGTCAGCGGCTGACCGCCGCGGCGCTGCACTGGTGAGCGCGGGCCCGCTCAGTATCGCGCCGCGCGGTCGCGCAGAATTCGCGCGGTCTGCTCGTCGCCGGGCAGGAACGCCTCCAATTGCAACTCGGCGAGCGTGACGTCCACCGCGGTGGCGAAGGAGGTGAGCGTGGTGATCAAACGCAATTCCCCTTCGGCGCAGCGCAGGCGCAGCGGCACCGCGAAACCGAGATGTTCCGGTCCCGGCTCGGCCTGGGGCAGATACGTCTCCAGCTCGGCGATCAGCTCGTCCAAGGCGGGATCGGGGCTGCGGGCCATCCGGTTGCGCAGCGCCTCGGTGACGTGCCGTCCCCATTCCGGCAGGTTGAGCACGCGGGCGGCCAAGCCGTCCGGGTGTAGCGCGAGCCGCAGCACGTTGACCGGCGGCTCCAGCAGCCACGGCGCGGCGCCCTCGGTGAGCACCTCGAAGGCCGAGTTGGCGGCGAGCAGGACGCCGTGCGGCCGGACCACCAGCGCCGGGTAGGGCAGGTGGCCGTCCAGGATCGCCCGCAACGCCTCCAGCATCGGCGCCAATTCCGCGGTATCGAGCGCCGATTCGGGGAAGACCGGCGCGTAACCCGCGGCGAGCAGCAGTCCGTTGCGCTCACGCAGTGACAGCTCCAGTGATTCGGCCAGCCGCACCACCATCGTGCGTCCGGGGCGTGAGCGGCCCTGTTCCAGGAAGCTGAGATGACGCTGCGTGGTGTCGGCGCGGATCGCGAGATCCAGCTGGCTGACCCGTCGCAGCGTGCGCCAATGCTTGAGCTGCCGGGCGAACCCGGTGGACTCGGCCGCCGTCGTCATGGCAGCAGTATCGGGCGTCGGGCGGCGGCTTCGCCATACCTTGCGGGGAATCGCACAGGCTCCGAACGACGGCAAGACTCCGTCCCATGAGCAATCAACTCGATGCACAGGAACTGTCCCGATTCGCCGATCGCTACATCGCGCTGTGGAACGAATCCGACGCGCAGGCCAGGCACAAGCTGATCCGGGAACTGTGGTCCGAGGACGGCGCCCAGGTACTGGTGGATCCGCCGCAGGAGATGCGGGAGGCGCTTGCCCGACTGTCCTTCCCGATCCCGACCGTGGAGATCCGCGGCTACGAAGCGCTGGACCGGCGCGTGGATCGCGCCTACGAGGAATTCGTCGCCCCTGGTGAGCACGTGTTCGTACCCAAGGGGCAGGCGGTTCGTCTGTCACTGAACCTGATCGGCCTGACCTGGCACATGGTGACGAAGACCGACGGGGCGGTCGTCGGCGGCGGATACGACGTCATCGCGCTCGACGACGCGGGCCGGATCCGCTGGGACCACCAGTACATCGGTGTCGCGTGATGCGGGCCGTCGCCTATCATCTCGAACCCGCGCGCGGGGCGGACGCGCTGACCGTCGCGCCGCAGGAGATGCCAGAGCCAGGGCCACGCCAAGTGGTGATCCAGATGCTGGCGGCGTCACTGAATCGTCGCGATCTGATGTTGCTGGACGGAACGTATCCGCTGCCCGCGACCCCGGGCGTCGTCCCGCTCAGCGACGGTGTCGGCGCGGTGATCGCCGTGGGCGAGGAAGTGACGCGCGCCGCGCTGGGCGACCGGGTGACCGCCTCCTACTTCGTCCGCTGGATCGACGGGCCACAGCGCCAAGCGCACGTGGTCGAGCAGTACGGCGCCACCTATCCCGGCATGCTCGCCACGTACGCGGTGCTGGAAGAGGATTCGGTGGTGCACGTGCCCGACCATCTCACCGACGTGGAGGCCGCCACGCTGACCTGCGCCGGAGTGGTGGCGTGGGCGGCGCTGACCACGCCGCTGCCGGTGCTGCCCGGCGAGACCGTCTTGACCGTCGGCAGTGGATCGGTGGGCCTTTTCGGTGTGCAGCACGCGAAAATGCTTGGCGCTTATGTCATCTCGGTGACTTCGAGCGCGCGAAAGGCCGAGCGGCTGCGCGCGCTGGGAGCCGACGAGGTGATCGATCGGAGCCGGACGCCGGACTGGGAGCTGGCCGTGCTGGACCGCACCGGAGGCGACGGTGTGGAACACATCCTCGACGCGGTGGGCATGCCGACCCTGGCGAAATCCGTGCGGTCGGGCGGATACAACGCGCGGATCACGATGATCGGCGCGTTGCCCGCCACCGACGCGCCCGTAGGCAACCCGTTCGGGACGTCGTATCTGTCGATTCGCCGCATCGCGGTGGGCAGCCGGACGCAGTTCGAGGCGATGAACCGAGCGATCACCGCCCACGGGATGCGTCCCGTCATCGACCGCGTGTTCGCGTTCGAGGAAGCCGAAGCGGCCTACCGGTATTTCCGCACCGGAGACCCCTTCGGGAAGGTGGTGATCGAGTTCCCCTAGGACTCAGGGGCAGGCGGTGAGAATCCGCGTCATGGCGTCCTTTTCGGCCGCGGTGACCCAGAGTTGGTAGGCCGTCTTCACCTGGATCTGCCTGGTCACGTAGGCGCAGTGGTAACCCTTGTTCGGCGGCAGCCAATCGGCCGCGTCGGAGTCGCTCTTGGACTGGTTGGTCGGACCGTCCACGGCCTGCAGGTTCAGCGGGTCGTTGGCCAGGTCGCGGCGGCGTTCGGCGGAAAGCTTCTGTGCGCCTTTCTGCCACGCGTCCGAGAGCGCGACGACATGGTCGATCTGCACGTCGTCGGAGGACTTCGTGCCGCGCTTGAAGTCGATGGTCTTTCCGGTGTAGAAGTCGGCGAGCGTTCCGGTCGCGACGATGCACTTGCCCGACTTGAACGTCACGTCGGTCATGTCGCGCTGGAGGATGTCGTTGCGGGTGTCGCAGCCGTTGTTGCCGCCGGGCACCGAGACGTTGTCGGACCAGGGCGGCCCGAATTCGTCACGGCTGTATCCGGTCTTGGGCGCACGGTCGGCCACGCGCAGCGCGTTCAACAGCGCGAGCGCGTCGCGCGAGGGAATCGGGGCGGGCGCGTCGGCGCAGGCCCGTCCGCCGGAACCGCAGCCCGACGCGGTCGACTGGCCGGGCGGAACGGTTGTGCAGGAGACCAGTCCGATGGAAGTCGCCACCATGATGCCGATCAGAGCCAGCCGTTGCACTGTGGACTTCATCGAACTTCCTAACGCCGAATCCACTTGAAACTGTAACCGGCGAAAAGGTATCCAGTGACCGGCTTCGCGCAACCGATCGGCGCGTATGAGATTCGGCACAGCTGGCCGGTAACGGGCCGTGCGCCAGAGCTGCCGAGCCGGAGAACGGGGCCGCCCCCGAATCGCCGTGCCGGCGCCGATTCGGGGGCGGTGATCACGAGGAGGCCGGTGGAGCCGCGCGGTTGTGCGGATGGTTGTCCACTCCGAAGCCCGCACTGGGACGACACCACGGGGCTGATGAGGGGGAGGTCCCGAGGTGTCGAGCCGCGCCTGCTCCGGACTCACTCGTGATGATCAGGGGTGATCGATGTCCGGCGGGCGCCGGTGACCCGGGAAGCCGCTCTCCGGTTGCAGCACGCATCCGCTCCGTCTCGATCACGCTTTGTTCTACGTATCAAGACAGTAGATAGATGCCGCGCGAATTGGCAAGTTCGTTCGCACGGTTCGAAAAGTTTCTCAGCCGATCTTCAGTTTCGGCCACACATCTACTGCATGAGTACGGATGTATCCGAGAGTTGCCGCCCTCGCGACGACCGGTTCGACGGGCTGTGACGATGCTCACTTCACATCCGGTCACAGGCGGTGTGATTCCTGTGTCCAAACGGGTGCAGGCGAAAAGCCGGACCCGAAAGGACCACATCATGCCCACCGTCGACGTCATCGACTCGTTCATCAACTACCGCGATACCGGTGCGGGAGAGATCCCCGTCGTGTTCCTGCACGGCAATCCGACCTCCTCGCATCTGTGGCGCAACGTCATTCCGCACGTGGGCGACCGGACCCGGGTGCTGGCGCCGGACCTGATCGGCATGGGGGAGTCGGGCAAGCCGGACAGCGCCTACCGTTTCACCGATCACGCCGCCTACCTCGACGCCTGGTTCGACGCGCTCGGGCTGGACCGAGTGGTGCTGGTCGGACACGACTGGGGCGGCGCGCTGGGCATGGACTGGGCCGCGCGGCATCCCGGCCGCGTGCGCGGGATCGCGCTGATCGAAACGTTCCTGCGGCCGATGCGCTTCGACGAGCTGCCTCCGCTCGGCGCCGAGCTGTTCCGGAAGTTCCGCTCCGCGGAAGGGGAGCGGATGATCCTGGAGGAGAACATCTTCATCGAGTTCAACCTGCCGAAGGGCGTCGCCGACCTGTCGCCCGAGGACCACGACGTGTACCGGGCGCCGTATCCGACCCCGGCCTCGCGCAAGCCGCTGCTGGTGTGGCCGCGGGAGTTCCCGCTGGACGGCGAGCCCGCCGACGTGGTCGCCCTGGTGCGGAACTACGACGATTGGGCGGCCGCTACGCCCGAGGTGCCCAAGTTGCTGATGGCGTTGGAGAACGGCGTCGGGCTGGGATCGGCGGAGGCGATCGACTGGGCCGCGAGCACCTTCGCGAGCGCCGAGGTCGTCGCGATCCCTCCGGCGGGCCACCACGCGCCGGAGGATCGGCCGGACGAGATCGGCCGGGCGGTCGCGCAGTGGCTCGATCGGCACGCCTTGGTCGGTGCCGCCGCTCGCGCGTGATCTCGGCCGCGCTGTGACCCGGCAGTGCTTGCGCCGACCGCGGCGCGGGCCGAATGATGGCCGGATGAGCACGGAGCACGAGCGGGTGGCGGCGGACGAGAAGGCCATGGTCGCCCGCGCGGTCGCGGGCGACCGGGACGCCGTCGCCGAGGTGGTGCGCCTGTTGCAGGACCCGCTGTACCGGCTGGCGCTGCGCATGGTCTGGCGGCCCGCGGAGGCCGAGGACGCGACGCAGGAGATCATGGTGCGCGTCCTCGATCATCTGCACACCTGGCGCGGCGAGGCGAAGCTGCTCACCTGGGCCTACCGCATCGGCGTCAACCATCTGCTGAATCTGCGGCGGCAGACCCCGCAGGAGGCCGCGGAACTGAGCTTGGACGCCTACCGGGACGGGCTGGCCGACGGTCTGTCGGAGGCGGACTATCGCGGACCGGAAGCGGTGCTTCTAACTGCCGAGGTGCGGCTCACCTGTAGTCAAGGCATGTTGCAATGCCTGGCCCGGGACGAACGGATCGCGTTCGTGCTCGGCGACGTGTTCGAGCTGAACTCCACCGAGGCCGCCTGGATCCTCGACATCACTCCCGCCGCCTATCGAAAGCGGCTGGAGCGCGCCAAGAAACGGCTCGGGAACTTCCTGAACTCGACCTGTGGCCTGGTCGACCCGGCGGCGTTCTGCCGCTGCTCACGCCGCGTGGACAAAGCTCTGGCGCTGGGACGGGTCGACCGGAGCCGTCCGGTGTACGCGCGCCATCCGGTCAGCGCGGGCGGGCGCACCGCCGCCGAGGCCGAACGGCAGATGATCGGGCTGCACGACGCGGCGTCGGTGCTGCGCGCGCATCCCGACTACGCCGCGCCGCAGGCGAAGATGGACGCGATCGCGGGGCTGCTCGGTTCGGGGCGTTTCCCCATGCTCGAGGAGACGTGAACCCGCCGCGTCGGAGATCAGCCCGGTGCTTCCGCGTCGGGTGAACCGGTGCCGGGCGGGGTTCGTCGTAGTTCCGTTGCCAGGCGTGTGATCTGCGCGGGGCCGACCCGGCAGCAGCCACCGATGATCCGTGCGCCTCGGGCGAACCAGTCCCTGGCTTGCCCTGCGGTGAACCGGGTGGGGCCGGTCCAACGGCGGCGCGCCGCATCCCAGTCCTCACCGCTGTTCGGGTAGGCGACCACGGGCTTGCCGGTTCCCGCGGCGAGTTCGACCGCGGCGGCGACATCGGCGGGCGCGCAGCAGTTCACGCCGATCGCGACGATCGAGTCCGAGCCCGCGGCCACCGCGAAGGCGTCGGTGAGCGGTTGCCCGGCTCTGGTGCGCGGGCCGTCGACGGTGTAGCTCAGCCATGCGGGCACGCCGAGGTCGTTCACCAGGTCGACCAGCGCTTCGGCTTCGTCGACGTCGGGAACGGTCTCCAGGGCCAGCAGGTCGGCGCCCGCCTCCGCGAGCACCTCCATGCGCGGTCGGTGCCAGGCCCGCAGTTCGGCCACGGTGCGCCCGTAGCGGCCACGGTATTCCGATCCGTCCGCCAGCGCGGCGCCGTAGGGGCCGACCGAGGCGGCGACCCAGCGCCGCCGATCAGCGGCCTCGGCGTCGCACGCCGCGCGGGCCAGCGCCACGCCGCGTCGCCACAGCTCCACCGTCTGCGCCCTGGTCAGCCCGCGCGCGGCGAAGCCGTCGAAAGAAGCCTGGTAGGTGGCGGTGGTCGCGATGTCGGCGCCCGCCCGGAAATAGGCTTCGTGCACGGACCGGATCGCGGCGGGATCGTCCACGAGCAGACGGGCCGACCACAACGCGTCGGAAAGGTCGTGGCCGCGCGCCTC
This sequence comes from Nocardia sp. NPDC051900, assembly GCF_044452545.1. Lineage (NCBI taxonomy): Bacteria > Bacillati > Actinomycetota > Actinomycetes > Mycobacteriales > Nocardiaceae > Nocardia > Nocardia sp. NPDC051900. Next base: position 45,840 of record NZ_JBITBU010000011.1, read on the forward strand.
CAGCTCGGTGGCCAGTCCACCGTCCGAGATCAGTGCCCCCGCCGCAGGGTCGAACAGCACGGCTCCACTGTAGGACGCGGATTCACTCGTCGTCGGTGGGCTGGGCGGTCGGGGGTACCCCGGTGTCGAGGAAACGGATGAGCCGCTCGATGCGCGCGGTGTGGTCGGCACAGCGCTCCAAGTGGTGTCCCAGCAGCGCGTTGTCGATCGCGACTTCGGTGGACGGCTGGGACGCGGGGTCGCGCAGCGCGGAATGCAGTTGCCGGTGCAGCGTTTCCATCGAATGGTCCGCGGGCGTCTCCTCCTCCGGCAGCGGATGCCGACCGGCGACCGCTCGCCCGGCCAAAGCCGTACGCTCGGCCGCCAGCTTGCCCATCGCGGCGAGGATGTCCAGGATGGGCTGCTCGGCAGCGTGTCCGGGGTGACTCTGGTACACCTTGTCGGCGACCCGGCTGGCGAGCCAGCCGATGCGGGACAGCTCACCGGCGATCTGGATCGCGGTCACCACGTGCCGCAGGTCGCGGGCCACCGGAGCCTGTAGCGCCAGTAACACCACGGTGCGCGCCTCGCATGCGCCGTACATCTTCTGCAACTGCTCGTCGAGCGCGAAGACCTCGTAGGTCGCGGTGAGGTCGGCGTCGACGAGCGCGTCGGTGACACGCTCGACGGCGTCGTGGGCCAGCGTGCACATCAGCGTCAGATCATTGGTCAACGCGATGAGCTCGGCAGTGAACTGGGTGCGCACCGCCAAATTCTCACCTATCGACCGGGGCGGGGTCGATTCCTTGTCGGATGTTCTTCGGTAACGACATCGCCTCGACATGCCGTCGCGGACGCGAACGCTGGACCACGCGCGATCGCTTCGCCAGCAGGACGACGGGAAAACACAGTTCAGGCAGTGCTTTTCGCGGCCGGAACACGCTATGGCGGATCGGACGCAGCGGCGCGCGCGACGGCGGGCGGCACTCGCGCACGCATGTCGGCCGGGGCAGCGGAGGAGATGCATTGCCCGATCGGAGATCTATGGCGCGCATCACATTGAGCTGTTGCGGCGCATGGCGACTCGCGTGGTTGCTCGCCGCGTGCCCTGTTCGGCTCCGTGCGGCGGCGTGGACGGTCGATACTGCGCGACGCGATGGGCGGGCGTTTGCGTCCCGGTTCCTGTGGCTGCCGCGGTCCGCCGCGTGCGGGTCCGTGCCCTGGTCAACGCCCGAATCGCACACGCGGCGAAGCCAGCCGACGGGTGCGCCCGGTGTTACGGTCGCGGCATGCCGAACTTGCGCGATATCCAGCATCGTGTGGTGACGACGTTCCAGCGCCGACTGGGCAATCCGATCCTCAGTACGCTGCCCGGGCAGACTCTTTTGGAGACCACCGGCCGGGTGAGCGGTCAGCCGCGGATCACTCCGATCGGCGGACGAAAGATCGGCCGGGAATTCTGGCTGGTCTCCGAGTTCGGCGAGCGATCCCAGTATGTGCGGAACATCAAGGCGGACAATCGAGTCCGGCTGCGGCTGCACGGCCGCTGGCACGCGGGCACCGCCCACCTGCTGCCCGACGACGACCCGCGTGCCCGGTTGGCGGCCCTGCCGCGCGCCAACAGCGCGGCCGTCCGGTTGGTCGGCACCGACCTGCTCACGCTGCGCATCGATCTGGACGACTGAGCCCGCGGCAGGGTGGGGGCGTTGGTCGCCTGATCTGGATGCGGGCGATTTGCTGGGACCATGGTGGGCATGATCCGTCTGTTCATCGCCCGTTGGACCGTGCTCGTACCATCGCTCGCCGTTGTCGCCCTCGCGGTCACCTGGGGCCGAAGTCTGCCCGGTGTCGCGGTGACAGTTGTGGTGGTGGCGTTGATCGGGGCGGTGCTCTCGGCGGTTCATCACGCGGAGGTGGTGGCGCGCCGGGTCGGTGAGCCGTTCGGCTCGCTGGTGCTGGCCGTCGCGGTGACCGTGATCGAAGTCGCGCTCATTCTCACGCTGATGACCCAGGGCGGTGACAAGACCGCGACCTTGGCTCGCGACACGGTCTTCGCCGCGGCGATGATCACCTGCAACGGCATCTTCGGGCTCTGCCTGCTGGTGGGGGCGTTGCGCAGGCGCGTGGCGGTGTTCAACGCCGAAGGCACCGGTGCGGCGCTGGCCACCGTCGCGACGCTGGCCACGCTCAGCCTCGTGTTGCCGACCTTCACCACGAGCAAACCCGGCCCGGAGTTCTCGCCCGCGCAGCTGGCCTTCGCCGCGGTGGCCTCGCTCGCGCTGTACGGCTTGTTCGTGATGGTGCAGACCGTGCGCCATCCGGACGACTTCCTGCCGGTGGAGGCGGACGGCGTCGTCGCCGAGGACGACGAGCGCGTCGAGCCGCCCACCGTGCGCGACGCCGTCACCAGCCTTGGTCTGCTGCTGGTCGCCCTGGTCTGCGTGGTGGGGTTGGCGAAGGTGGTCTCGCCCGCCGTGGAATCGGCGGTCCAGTCGGCTGGTCTGCCGCAATCGGCGGTCGGCGTGGTGATCGCGTTGCTGGTGCTGCTGCCCGAGACGATCGCCGCGGTGCGGGCCGCGCGCCGCGACCAGGTGCAGATCGGTCTCAATCTGGCGCTGGGTTCGGCCATGGCGAGCATCGGCCTCACCATTCCGGCGATCGCCGTGGCCAGCATCTGGCTGGAGGGCCCCTTGGTGCTCGGCTTGGGGGCGACGCAGATGGTGCTGCTGGCGCTGACCGTCGTGGTCGGTGGGTTGACGATCGTTCCGGGGCGGGCGACGCTGCTGCAGGGCGGCGTCCACCTGGCGGTGTTCGCCGCCTTCGTCGGCCTCGCCGCCAGCCCTTAGCGGACGGCTCGGACGAGCGCCTCGACGCGGGCAGCGCCGAATTGGTCCGGCGCCAGCGGTGCGAACACGGGAGGACGCCGGACAGGCGACACCCCGCCTTCGGTGGCCGCGAGCCGCGCGCTCAGTGTGGGTGCTGAGCCGCGTACCTGGCTCGTTCCAGCGCTCGGCGCTGCGCGCGCTGCGGATTCTCCAGATCCGCGGGCAAGCCGTGCTTCGCGAGCCGATGCGCGCGGTTCATCGGCATGAAAGCGATCGTGTAGAACAGGGCAAGCAGCAGCGCCAGCAGGACCATCGCGCCGCGCAGCCACAGCTCGCCGGGGAAGAGCAGGAACACCGCGAACAGCGGTGTGAACGGCACCATTCCGCGCAGCACGTGCCGGGTGGCGGCGAACCTGCCGGTCAGGTCGTCGCGCACCCACTCACGCATCGAATCGGGCAGGCGGCGGCCGAAGGCGTAGCCGATCCACTGGATCGGACCTGGCCGTCGTTGCTGTCGGGTCATGACCGGGCTCCTGGGTTCGGGGACGGGGCGTGGGGCTCGGCGAGCACCGACCGGCGGGCCGCCTCGTTCACCCGGGTGAGGACATCGCGCAACTGCTCGAGGTCGGCCAGGGTCACGCCGAGGCGTTGGACGACGGCGGGCGGTATCCGCTCGGCCTTCGCGCGCAGTTCGGCTCCGGCCGGGGTCAGGTTCACCACGAGGTTGCGCTCGTCTCTGCTGTCGCGTTCGCGACTGATCAGCCCGGCGGCTTCGAGGCGTTTGAGCAGCGGGGACAGTGTGGGGGAGTCGAGCTGGATGGCCTCGGCGATCGCTTTCACCGACATCGGCGCCTCGCCCCAGAGCGCCAGCATCACCAGATACTGCGGGTGGGTGAGCCCGAGCGGTTCGAGCAGCGGACGGTAGACGGCCAGCACCGCGCGATTGGCCACGGCCAGCGCGAAGCACACCTGCCGGTCCAGGCGCAGCGGATCCTCGATCTCGGTCTCCATCGGTCCTCCTTGTCTTCCCCTAATTAGCGCATGAATAGTTAGTGCGTTAATCAATGTGGGCGACATCTCGCCGCGAGATACCGGCTTCGGGGCCGTCGCTGGATACCGTGAATCCATGCACCACGACGCGGGTCCGCTACGCATCGAGGAACTCGACGCGGTTCGTGGCTTCGCGCTGTGCGGCATGCTGGTGGTGAACATCTGGCGGATCACCGACATCGCGGCGACGGACGAATCGGGCGTGGTGCTCCCGATCCGGCACACGCTGTCGGTGGTGTTCGAGGGACGGTTCTTCCCGATCTTCTCGTTCCTGTTCGGAATCGGCTTCGCACTGCTGCTGGACAGTGCCGAGGAACGGAGCGAGCGCCCGCGACTGGTCCTGATCCGCCGCTTGCTCGCGCTCGGGGTGATCGGCCTGGTCCATCAGCATTTCCAACCGGGTGAGGCGCTGCTGCCGTACGCGCTGGCCGGGCTGGCGATCCTGCTGCCCGCCTCGGCGCTGCCGAACTGGGCGGTGCTGCTGGCGGGACTGGTAGGGACCTTCGGCGTGGCGCTGGCCCTCGGCGGCGGGCTGGCCCTGGCGCCGGGGTTGTTCCTGCTCGGCCTGGCCACCGCGCGCGCCGGGATCGTGGACACACTCGATGAGCGGGGCTGGCAGATCGCCGCGGTCTTCGCCCTCGCCCTGCCCGCCGCGATAGTGGCGGGCAGGTGGGAATACCGCACACCGTATCTGGAGCTGTGGTCCACTCCCGCCGTGGCTGTCGCTGGTCTACTGGGCGCGCTGGCCTATGTCACCGGGCTGCTGCTGTTGCTGCGCATCGAGCCGGGCCAAGTACTGGCGGAGGTGTTGCGGCCGCTGGGTCGCCTGGCTTTGACCAACTATGTCGGCGCCACCGCGCTGATCCTGCTCGCGGCACCCCGTCTCGGCCTGTCCGGCTCCGGCAGCTACGCGGCGGTGCTCGGGTTGGCGGTCGGGATCATCGCGGTGCAGGCGGTGTGCAGTGCCGTGTGGTTGCGGTTGTTCGAGTACGGCCCGCTGGAATGGGTGTGGCGCTGCGTCACCTGGTGGACGGTGGTGCCGATCCGGCGGACGCGCGTGCCGAGCCGCCCGTACTGAGTTCAGCGCGGGGCCGCCGGATCGCCGGTGTTCTCCAGCTCGGCCAGGGTCGCCGAAACCAATGGCCCCGTCTCGAATTGGACGGCGACCTCGACCAGCCAGGCCGACTCGGCGGCCAGCGTGGGTCGACTCGGTTCACGGAACGACTGGTCGTCGCCGGTGGGCGGCAGACCGAGCCGGTGCGCCCGTAGCGCCGCGGCGATGCGGGCGGCCTCGATCGCGGCGGCTCTGCTGCGATCCGGGATCGCCAGTTCGGTCGCCAAGCGCTCGGCGATCGCCTCCGCTTCGGCGGAGAGATGCGGTCGCAACCGCAACAGCCAGTCCCGTATCTCGATCACCCTGCGGTACACCCGATCTCGGGCCGCCGTGCCGCGCCGGTCCGGCGGATGCGCCAGTTCCGGGTCCACCTCGCGCAGGGCCAGCCACAACGGGCGCAGCCGCGGCAGCGCCCGCAGCCGGGCGGTGGTGTGCAGCAGCCACGGCGCCAACGAGGGGCACAGGTAGCCGACCAGCATGACGGTGGCGCCCAGGCTCGCGAACGCGGGCGCGATATCGGTGTTGAGGCGGCGCAGATCGATACCGGACCACGCCGCGCCGATCGCGATCACCTTGCCCACGCTGTAGCCGAGCGCGACGGCGCTGCCGAGCGCGAGCAGCCGCAGGCCGCGGCGCAACCAGATTCGATCGACCTCGCCCATCCACCGGCGGCACAACACGATGATGCGGATCAGCGCCGCCGAGTAGACGGTGAGGTAGACGCCGAGGAACGCCACCGCCAGCGGGACTTTCGCGTAGTGGTCGTCGAAGTCGGTGGGATGACTCTCGTCGTGCACCGGCGCCGCCGCGAACAGCGCCGCCAGCACGACGGGCACGAGCATCGGCAGGACGAGCACGCGCCGTGCCGCGCTCGCGTCCGGTTCCCGCTCCGCCACCATGAACCCGGTCCAGACCACCTGGGCGAGCACCGCGCCCGCGATGGCCCCGTACACCACCAGAGACGCCAGGTTGGGCACGCGGGAGACGTCATCGATCCAGGTATAGGTGCGCGGCACAGCCGCTTCGAACCCGATGCCCGCCGCGAGGACGGCGAACGCGACCGCCCAGCGCGCGGGATTGCCCGGGTTGCGCAGGGCCAGACCGGCTCGCCACAGGAACGCCGCGAAGGCGAAGACGCCCACGCCGCCGTACACCAGCGCGAACCACATGCTCAGCCCTGCCCCGGCCCCAGCGCGTCCAGCAGTCGGCGCGCGGCGACCGGCGCGGAATCGGGCAGGACCCACTCCTCCCGTGCCGTCCACTGCGTGATGTGGTGCCTCATCAGCATATTCGCGAGGTGTTCGGCCTCGCGTTCCTGCGGCTGCGCGTAGCTGGTGCGCCCGAGCATGCGCCGCACGACCGCGGGGTCGATGTTCGGCGCGAGCAGCCGCACGGCTTCCGCGCCGCGCACGTCGACGGTGCGGTGGCCGGCGAGCAGATGGCCGAGTTCGTGACAGACGATGTGATCCTGATGCATCTTGGAGGTGTTGCGCTGATAGGCGATGAAATCGATCGCATCGGTGACCAGCAGGCCGCCGGTCAGGCCGGTGACCGGGAAGCTCTCCGGGCGCAGCCGCAGGGGACGGGCGCGCCGCTCGGCGACGGCCTCGGCCAGCTCGCCGACGGTGAACCGGCCGGGCAGTCCCATGGCGCGCAGCTCCCGGCGCAGCCAGCGACGATCCAGCACCGGCTGGTCACCTCCGTCCTTGCTCCAAGCCGCGATCCGCATCGCTCACCCGTTGTGCTCGTTCTCGATGCGCCGCAGGATGTCCAGCATCGCCAGCACCGATTCAGCGCGGACCGTACCCTGTTGCAGCCCGTCGCGCAGCACCAGTTCGAGTACCTCGTGTTCGGCATTTCCCTTGAGCGCGTTGATCAATGCCAATTCGCTGCCGCGCGATGCCGCCAGTCGCGGGTCGGTGAACGGATCCAGGCTGTCGAGCCCGAAGTAGCCGCGCAACACCTCCAGCGTCTCGTAGGACGGGTTCACCGCCTGCCCGGTGCGCAGCTTCCAGAGGTAGTTGGCGGACAGGCGCGTTCCGGTGGTGCGGTGGATGTCTTCGGCGAGCGCCCGGTGGGTGATCTCCTGCGGTCGCCCGTCTTTGCCTGCGGGCGGGTGCATTCCGTTGATGAGTGTGTTGAGAGCCCGTGTAAACGGGTGTAAGCCGTCCCCCATATCAGCGTGTCTCCTGTGGTTGACAGGGTCTGTGGCGTAGATCATACTCGTCCCTGCTCCGTCAGCACATGCCGGTGTGGTCGCCCCCGAAGGGGCGTCGACCACGAGAGGCCCGGCATCTCAGAGCGGTAGCAGGTGGGGCGATCATCGTCGCTCGCCCCATCTCATCGGAGCCGCACCGGTAGCGCCAGTGGTCCGCGATGGCGGAAACCGGAGCGCCAGGCGATCTCTCGTTCGTCCACCGCGAGCGCCGCATCCGGCCATCGGGTGAGGACGTGCTCGAGAGCGGCCGCGGTGACGGTGCGTACCAGCGCGTTCCCCAAGCAGGCGTGCATGCCGTAGCCGAGCGCGAGCTGATCCGCGCGGTCCCTGGTGAGGTCCGGTTCCGCTGGACGCGCGAAGATTTCGGGATCGTGGTTGGCCGATGCCAGACACAGCAGTACCGTCTGACCCGCGGCGATCGTCGTGTCGCCGATGACCAGGTCGGTGGTGGCGAAGCGCGGTCCGGCCAGCACCTGCGGGGAGAGGTGCCGCAGCAGCTCGTCCACGGCTGATTGCTTGTCGCCCAAGCCGTACCACGTCTGCCGCAGGCCGGGACTGCCGAGCAAGGTGAGCACCGACCCGGCGATCAGATCGGCGAGCACTTCGTACCAGACGAACAGCAGATAGAACAGCAGTCCGGTCAGCTCAGCATCGGTCGGCGACCCGCAGGCCTGGTATGCGCCTACCCAGCGCCCCAGCGCGGTGTCGGAGCGCGGTGCCCGCGCGGTGGCGTCCGCGATGATCGCGAGCATGGTGGCCAGGGTGTCGCGGGCGCGCGGTGGCGCGGCCGACGGCAGTAGCGTCGAATGCGCCCAACCGCGAAGGCGTTCGGCAGTGTGGTCGTCGAGGCCGAGTAGTTCGCCGAGCACGGCGGCGGGAAGCGGCACGGCAAGACGTTCGACGAGATCGACGGTCTCGCCCGAATCACCCTCGTGCAGTAGCGAATCCACCAAGCGGGGCGCGCGGTCGGTCCACTCGGCCAGTCGGCGTGGCGACAACTCGGAGGTCACCAGACTGCGCAGGCGTGCGTGGTCGGCCGGGGCGGCGCTGAGCATAGCGTCCAGTGGTGGCGGCACCGAGAAGCCCCGGTAGTCGTCTCCCTGGGCATACCGGAGCCGGGTGGACAGCCGCTCATCCAGCAGCCCGGCCCGTACGTCGCGGTATCGGGTTACCAGCCAGGCCGGTGGCCCATCTGGCGTGCGTACGCGGTGAACGCCCCCTTCGATGCGAAGCCGCTCGAGCGTGGGCCACGGGTTGCGGGCGAAGTCGGAGTCGAACACATCCGTCACTCGGCCATCATCCCGCACCGGGTCCTGAGGACGGTGGCTGCCGAGGGCTGCCGGTGCGCGCGGCGCGCCGATCAGGAGGCGGCGGCTCCGGTCTGCCGGATCGCGTCGAGGACTTCACCGTAGGTCAGCGTGGTCGAGTTCACGAGCGCGCGCTCCGAGGCCACGTCGATGTCGACGGAATCGATACCGTTGACGCCGCGCAGTGACGATTCGATCGCGGACGCGGACTCCCGGGTAACGTTGTGCAGAGTAACCGTGTACGTCATGTAATTCGCATTGACCGATCGCGCTCGCTCAAACTTTCCTTTTCGTCCCGTTTGATCGTGGAGACCCCGGGAATAGCCGAGTTGTCAAACGACTCGACGCAACAGGGATTGCCATGATCATCATCATCGGGCTCATCGCCTTGATCGCGGCCGTGATTATCGGAGTTGCCGCGGTAGTGGGCAACACCGGCCCCGCTCAGCAACTGACGAGCGATTTCGCGGTATTCGACTATCACTTCCACGGTTCCACCGGAGCACTGTTCGGTTACGGAGTAACGCTCGGTGCGATCGGGGCGTTCGGACTGGCCCTCGTCCTGTCCGGCGCCTGGCGGGTCACCCGCCGCGGCGTGGCCGCGCGTCGTGAACTCGCACAGTCCCGCCGCGAGATGGCGGCGGTGCGGCGCGATCTGGCCGCAGGCACTACCGCGCCGGTGGAACGCACTTCGCAGGAGCCGGCTTGGCGGCGGTGGTTGCGCACAGGCGGTTCGGGTACTGCCCGCACCGATCGCGGCGCCACGGTATCGACCTCGAAACCCGTGACCGCGAAATAATTGAGAAGAAAAGGAATACGACAATGATCATTCTCGGCCTCATCCTCCTGGTCTTGGGTTGGCTGCTCGGAATCGGGCTGCTCACCACGGCGGGCATCATCGTGCTGATCATCGGGCTCGTGCTGCTGGTGGCCGGTTCGGTGGGCCGTCCGGTGGGTGGCCGCCGCTGGTACTACTAGGGATTCCGCATGAAGTTCGAAGATCGCCTCGCGCATCAAGTGCAAGCGACCAGGGGCAGCGTGAAGAAATTCGTCGGCCGTGCGACCGGCAACTCCCGGCTGGAGGCCGAGGGGCGGCGGGAGCAGGCCCGCGGCAATCTGAAACGCGCCGCGGACAAGGTGCGGGACGCGTTCAAGCGCTGACCGCGCACCGCTCGACCGGTGCCGGGCGAAGGCCGATGGCCTCCGCCCGGCATTGTCGTGTTCTCGCGAAGGAAACGCCCGAATTCGCGCGTGCGCGTCAGACTCCGGCGATTCCGGCCAGTTGCCCGATGCCGTAGGTGACGGCCATCGCCAGCGCGCCGCCGAGCACCACCCGGACTACCGCCCGGCCACGGGCACTTCCCCCCAACCGGGCGCTGACCGACCCGGTGAGCGCGAGCGCGGCGAGCACGGCCGCGAACGTCACCGGAATACGCGCGTCGACCGGCGGCAGCAGGATGGCCAGCAACGGCAGCAGCGCGCCGAGGGTGAAGGCCACCGCCGAGGAGAACGCCGCCAGCCAGGGGTTGGTCAGCTCGGCGGGATTGAGGCCCAGTTCGGCCTCCGCGTGCGCGGTGAAGGCGTCGTGCGCGGTGAGTTCCTCGGCGACCTTGCGCGCCGTTTCGGGCGTCAGCCCTTTTGCCTGGTAGATCCCGGTGAGCTCGATCAGCTCGTAGTCCGGCTCGTCGCGCAGCTCCCTGCGCTCTTTCGCCAGCAGAGCCCGCTCGGAATCGCGCTGAGTGCTGACCGAGACGTATTCGCCCACCGCCATGGAGATCGCGCCAGCCGTCAGACCCGCGATGCCCGCGGTGAACAAGGCCGGTGTATCGGTGGTGGCCGCCGCGACGCCGACGACCAGACCCGCGGTGGACACGATGCCGTCGTTCGCGCCGAGCACACCGGCGCGCAGCCAGTTGAGTTTGGACGCGAAGCCGTTGCCGTGCGGTTCGTGCGGATGTGCGCCGGAGGCGTCGGTCGTGCGATCCATGAAACGCACCCTAATCACCACCGTGCGACGCGGGCGGGAATCGCGACAGCTCGAACCGCTAAGCGCGGGGTTGGCGGGGGACCGCCAACGGATGCGGCGGCATCGTGCGGTGGATGATCTGGAGAATCAGCAGGAACAGCACCGAGAGTCCGGCGGTGGTGAAATCCCCGACCAGAACCGCCAGTACGGCGAACGCGCCGAACACCGGAAACTCCAGCACCGCGCACCAGCGCAGGATCCGCAGCCGCCTGGCGTTGGCGGCCAGCCGTTGCACACCGTCGTCGATGATGGTCAGCGCCGTCTCGTAGCGCACCATGCCGTCGCCGACCTGGACGAACATGTGCACGGCCTGGTCGCGGCTGAGCTCGCCGAGCCAAGCCCGGTCGATCAGCCGCTTGCCCTCCTCGGCGACCTCCTTGATAACCGCGTCCATGCGGCCCCCTTCCCAGTCGTCCGGAGAGTCTAGCGGCCGAATCGCGCCTTCCCAGTGACGATTCAAGCGGGCGGGAAGACGTAGACGCGCTCCGGCACCATCCGCACGATCACCCGCCGCGCCTCCGGTTCCGGCGGCGGCGTCGCGCCGCCCATGTACTTGGCGTACATCGCGGTGAGCAGGGTCTTGTCCGGGTCGTCGGTGAGCTCCACCCGGCCGCGCACCTCCGCGTAGCGGCCGTCGGCGCGGCTGAGCACCAGCAGGCTCACCCGCGGATCGCGCCGCATGTTGCGGGTCTTCAGGCGTCCTTCGATCGTGCTGAACAGCAGGGTGTCGCCGTCGTGGTCGACGAAGATCACCGAGGACTGCGGGCGGCCGTCCGCGTTCGCGGTGGCCAGTACGGCGGCGTGCGGGCCGTCGATCAGGGTGCGCACGATGTCGTCGAGTTGCATCGGAAGTCTCCTCGGTCGGTGCGGAATCACGGTGATTCCCGTAATGCGGACTTCCGCCGCGATCGGAAGGAATCGCCGAGAGCGATTCTTTTTCGGGTCCCGTCCGGTCCATATCTGCGACGGCTCACGCTTCGTGAACCGGGAAAGGACCCGCGGATGACCTCGACCAGTGCTGCGCTACCGGACGCCGAATTCACTCGCCGTACTCAGCCGTATCGCCGGGAACTGCTCGCGCACTGCTATCGCATGCTCGGCTCGATCCACGACGCCGAAGACGTGGTGCAGGAGACCTATTTGCGGGCTTGGCGTTCGTTCGGCGCCTTCGAGGGCCGCTCCTCGGTGCGGACCTGGCTCTACCGGATCGCCACGAACGCGTGCCTGACCGCGCTCGAGCACCACGGTCGGCGCGTGCTGCCGTCCGGTCTCGGCGCTGCGGGCACGGACCCACTGGCGCGGCCCGTGGCCGCGGCGGGCGTCCGGTGGCTCGAGCCGCTGCCGGACACCCTGGTGACGCCGGAGTCGGCGGACCCGGCGGGCGTCGCGGTGGCTCGCGACAGCCTGCGCCTGGCGCTGATCGCGTGCCTGCAACACCTGAACGGCAGGCAGCGTGCGGTGCTGTTGCTGCGCGACGTGCTCGGTATGCCCGCGGCCGAAGTCGCCGGAGTGCTCGATACCAGCACCGCGGCGGTGAAGAGCACATTGCAGCGCGCGCGAGCCCGGTTGACGGAGGTATCGGCGGCGGCCGAGCAGGCGGTGCCGCCGAGCGAGCCGGGGCAGCGCGCGCTGCTCGAGGAGTATCTGACGGCCTTCCGGCGCGCCGACCCGGCCGCCATCGAACGCCTGCTGCACCGGGACGCCGTGCTGGAGATGCCGCCGTCGGCCACCTGGTTCTCGGGTAAGCGGACGTGCGTCGCCTACCTGGCCGAGCACGTCCTCGGCGCTCCCGGCGCGTGGTTGCTGTTCCCGGCCGCGGCGAACGGGCAGCTCGCCGCGGTCGCCTTTCACCGGCAATCGGATTGCGTCTACCGCGCTTTCGGCGTCGCGGTGCTCACCACGACCACGGACTCGATCATCCGGATCACCGCGTTCGGCGACCCGGATCTGGTCACCGCGTTCGGATTCGCCCCGGTCCTCGGGTGAACGAAGGTCGCGATACTCGCACGTGCGCGGTACTTCTTGCCGCGAGTCGGATCGGTCGTGGAGCGCTACCCGCCGCGCTGGATCTCCGGCCGGTCGTCTCGAATGCCGATCCAGGCGTAATCCCGCGCCCTGGTGATCGCGACGAGCTTCTGCCGTTCGGCGAGTTCGGCTCGTTCGCGTCCCGCGCCGGTGCGTGAGTCCGCGCCCGCGGGCCAGGTCGGATGGAAGACCGCCGCGAAATCGAGTCCCTTGGCGCGATGCACCGTGCCGACCTTGACCGCCGCCCGCGGTGTTCCGTCGTAGTCCTCCAGGGGCAGTGTCGCGATGCCGACGGCCTCCAGCGCCCCGGCGAGCCGCCCGGCCTCGTGCCGCGTCCGGGTGAGTACTGCGATATCCGACAACGGCTTTCCGCATCCGCGAATACCGTCGACCAGCGCGGCCTCCAGGTACTGATCCGGTCCGCGCCAGATCCGCACCACGCCGTCGGGCAGGGTGACGTCGGCATCGCGCAGCGGCACGCCGGGCGCGTCGTCGAAATCGCCGAGTTCGTTCACCGCATCGATCCCCGCGGCGTTCTCCCAGACGCGGCGGCGGTTGCGGTAGTTCACCCGCAGGATCTCGCCACGGCCGCGCAGATCGATGCCCGCCTCGGCCATGCGCCAGCCTCCGGCGTACACCTGCTGCTGGCCGTCGCCGAGCAGCAGCAGCGGACTCGACCCGTTGCCGCCCGCGATGGCGTGGGCCAGCCGCAGCCCGGCCAGCGTGATGTCCTGCACCTCGTCGACGACGACCGCGTCATAGGGTTCCGGGAGCGGTTCGTTGCGGATCTCGGCCAGCGCGATGGCGATGACGTCGCTGTAGTCGGAGATGCCCCGCTCGCGCATCTCGCTGACGTACGGCACGTACAGCTTGTGCCACACGTCGGCGCGCCGGTCGTCGCCGAGACGAACAGCGTTGCGCCCGTATCGGTCCGCGCGCTGGTAGACGTCCAGGTCGTCGATCTCACGCCCTTTGATCACCCGGTCGATCTCCTCCCGCCAATAGCTCGCGTGCGGCTCGATGTCCTCGAAGTCGGCCCTCGCCCGTTCCCAGACGCGGCCGAACACGCGGTCGGCTCCGTGCGGGTCGAGTTTCGGCGCGGCGATCCGCTGTGCGAGGAAATCCAGGGCCCAGGCGTGCAGACCGGCGAACTGGACGCGGCTCTCGGTTCCCGGGGCGAGCCTGCGGAAGTAGGTCTCCTGACAGTTCGCGAGCGTCTTCACGAACGTCGTGTACAGCTGACGGCCGGTGGATCGCCGCGCCTGCCTGGCCATTCGGTGCAGCGCCACGACGGTCTTCCCGGTGCCCGCAGGGCCGGTCAGCCGGGCGGGGCCGGTGTAGTTGCGCGCGACCAGGATCTCCTGTTCGGGATCCAGGAAGGTCATCCAGTGCTGGAACGGCCTCTGCAACGCCGTATTCCGCTGCGGCGTGAGCACCTCCGACCGATCGAGCAGAGCGGGATCCGGTGCGCCCTGCGCCGCTTCCTCGAACTCCAGCAAGTCGTATTCGCGGGCCGACTGGTGGGCGACGGTGTTCGCGATGGCCTGTACCCGGGTGGGTCGCAAGTGCCGCTGCCGTGCGCGGATCACCCGATCGAGCTCGCCCGGCCCGGCCACGGCGAACCGGCCGTCCACGCGCACCCCGATTCCGGCGGGTACGAGCAGGACGAGCTGCACGTCATGGGGGACCAGCTTCTCGCGCCCGAACTGCAATCGACCGAATCGCGCCTCGACGTCGCGGTGGATCTCGTCGAGTTCGGCCGGGACGCCCTCGGCGAAGCGCAACGCGAAAAGTCCTGTCCCGCAGAACAGCAATGCATGGGCGTGCGTGGCGGGCAGGTCCACGGGGTCGCGATGGACGAGCAGGTATCGGCCCGGTTCGGCCAGCGCCTCGGCGAGAAATGTGCGCTGGTGCGATGTCAGGCCGGGAATGCGGGTCAGCGTGTCCGTGACACGCGAAAGCCAGGCGTTCATGGAGTCCCCCTTCCGGTGCACACCTACCCCGTCTTCGACGGTAAAGACACCGCGTCGAGGAGGGAATGCGCCGAGGGCTTTCCGGGACAACCGTTATCGAAACGGGCGGATCGGACACCGGACCGTTGTCGGCCTGTCACCCGAAAGTGTTGTGCTGCTGTGTTCTTCCGTCGGATTCCACGCGGCGCAGGGTGGTCGGCGTTGTGCCCCACCATCTTCGGGCGCATCGGGTGAAGGTCGCTTGTTCCGACAGCCCGATCAGCGAGGCGACCTGACTCATCGGCATATCCGTCGTGGTCAGATAGCGCCGGGCCGCGTCCCGGCGGACCTCGTCCAGGATCGCGGCGAACGAGGTGTGTTCGGCGGCGAGGCGTCGTTGCAAGGTGCGCGGGTGCACGGTGAGCAGCCGTGCCACCGCGCCTATCTCGGGCGCGGATGTACCCAGGAGCTGCTGGACGGCGGCGCGCACCTGCGGGGCGAGCGCCGCCGCCGCGTCGCCGGACTGCTCCGCGAGGAAGGCCATCGCCAGCCGGTGCAGGTTCTCGTCACCGCCGGTGAGCGGCCTGCCCGCCAGGCTGCGCGGCATACGTAGCGCCGCGAAGGGCCGCTCGACCCGCACCGGGGCGCTGAAGAATTCCTCGTAACCGGCGAGCGCGGCCTCGGGCCGATAGGGCAGCTCGACCGAGCGCAACCCGTATCGGTCGCCCACCAAGCGCTGAATGGTGCGATGCACGAACGCCAAGCCCAGGTCGGTGCCCTGGACGGGGGTGGGAAGTCCCGGCCGCACGCTGTAGCGCAGCGCGATCACGCCGCGATCCCCGTAGGGGTCCGGTTCCAGCGTCAGGCTCAGCGACCGCGCGTGCAGGAACAGGTACCGTGCCGTGCACTCGAGCACGTCGGCCAGCGACGGGGAATTCCGGATGGCCAGCGCCAGCGGGCCGAGCATGTCCAGATCCTGCCGCTGGGAGATCCGCAGACCCAGATCGGGGCAGCGCAGCTGATGCGCGGCCAGTTCCAGGACGGCCGCGACGCGCTCGTCCGGCACGAGCAGATCGTCGGCGTCCAAGGCGGCCACCGGCAGACCGCACGCCGTGGCCAGCGCCTCCGCGTCGCCACCGAGTTCGGCCACGGTCGCGCGGAAACCGCGCAGCCCTGCGGATCGAATCACCGACATGTCGTCGAGGATCAAATAGTTGTCGCGCAAAGTCAAGATAGCGACCCCGTGGGGCTCGCACACTGGACACATGACGCAGACCGACACAGCACCGGAACACCTCGATGTCGTGATCGTCGGCGCGGGACTATCCGGTATCGGCGCTGCCTACCGCTTGCAGACCGAGTGCAGTGGCAAGACCTACGCCATCCTCGAGGCCCGCGACACGCTGGGCGGCACCTGGGACCTGTTCCGCTACCCGGGCATCCGCTCGGACTCCGACATGTTCACCCTCGGCTACCCGTTCAAGCCGTGGCGGGACGCCAAGTCGATCGCGGACGGTCCGTCGATCCTGCGCTACATCACCGACACCGCGACCGAGAACGGCATCGACCGGCACATCCGCTTCCGCACCAAGGTCCTCGCGGCCGATTGGGACAGCGGCGCCGCGCGCTGGACGCTGACGCTCGAGCAGCGCGACGCGACCGGCTCCACCGAGACGCGCACGCTGACCTGCGGCTTCCTCTACGCCTGCGCCGGGTACTACAACTACGACCAGCCGCACGCACCGGAATTCCCCGGCATCGCGTCGTTCGCGGGCGAGGTGGTGCACCCGCAGTTCTGGCCCGAGGACTTCGACTATCGCGGCAAGCGCGTCGTCGTGATCGGCAGCGGCGCGACCGCGGTCACCCTGGTCCCGGCGATGGCGGAGCAGGCGGAGCTGGTGACGATGCTGCAACGCTCGCCGACCTGGATCAGCGCCGTCCCGGGGCGGGACAAAGTGGCCGACAAGATCCGCGAGCTGCTGCCGCCGCGGCCCGCGCATCGGCTGATCCGAACCAAGAACATCCTGTTCGGCATCGGCTTCTACCAGTACTGCCGTCGCAGGCCGGAGGCGGCGCGCAAGCTGCTCACCGGCCTCACCACGCGCATCCTGAAGGACGAACAGGCCGTCGCCGAGCACTTCACGCCCAGCTACAACCCCTGGGACCAGCGTCTGTGCGCGGTCCCGGACGCGGACTTCTTCAAAGCCATGAAGAAAGGCAAGGCCGAGGTCGTCACCGATCACATCGACAGCTTCGTGCCGGAGGGCATCCGGCTGAAGTCCGGCCGGGTGCTGGATGCGGACGTCGTGATCACCGCGACCGGGCTGCGACTGCTCGCCTTCGGCGGCATCGCGCCCAGTGTCGACGGCGTGCGGGTCGACTTGTCCGAGCAGTTCGTCTGGCAGGGAGCCATGCTCACCGGCGTCCCCAACTTCGCCGTGTGCATCGGGTACACCAACGCGTCGTGGACGTTGCGCGCCGACCTCACCTCCCGGCTGGTCTGCAAGGTGCTCAACCACATGGACCGCAAGGGTTACGCCTCCGTGGTGCCAGAGCCACGGGGCACGCTCGAGGAGCACCCGCTGCTTGATCTGGCCTCCGGTTACGTCCAGCGCTCCATCGGCGACTTTCCCCGGCAAGGCGGCCGTCATCCGTGGAAGGTGCGCCAGAACTACCTGCTCGACTCGGCGACCACGCTGCGCACCGACTTGGACAAGACGCTCACCGCGACGCCGAAATCGGCCGTCCGGCGGCCGGTGCCCGTCGCCTGACCCGTAACGGAGGAGTGGGGTCAGCGCGCCCGGAGTACGACGATGCCCGGTGTCGACCGCACGTACTCCGCGAAGGGCGAGTCCACCACCTTGTCATTGCCCGCGAGCGAGGACGCGTTGCGGAAGACCGGACCGGCGTCGGTCATGACGAAGATGCCGACGTGGGTGACGTCCAGGCCCGGTTGGTCGGCATAGGCGCCGATGTAGTCGCCGGTGCGCAGCCCGCTCACGACGTCCTGGCCGACCGCGGCGCTGGGAATGTAGGTGATCGCGCGATCGACCACGGGCAGCCCCGGAAGATAGGTGCCGCCGTCGGCTTTCGCGTTGAGGTGTTCGGTGACGGTCACCGCAGCGGTGCTCAACGTCGCCGTGATGTCGGTGGCCGCGACGTCGGTGACGTTCGACCAGTCGGTGAAGAAGTGCTTGCGCTGCTGGAAGTCCACGTGGCCGCCCGCGTAGCGCGTGCGGATCAGGTTCGTCGTGAACTGCTCGCGGTCGGTGGAGCGGGTGAGCGCCTCGACGTAATCGAGGAAGGTGAAGCAGTCCACCCGGCGCAAGTCGATGACCAGCTGTTCGGGCTGGGTCGCCGATCCGACGAGCATGTTCGCGCCGTAGGGCGTGCCGAGGAACCGGCGCGACAGCAGCTCGATCAGTTCCGCCTTGCTCGCCGACGCGGGCGCCTGAGCGCGCAGCGACAGCAATTCGTCGAGCTTTCTCGCGGTGACGTCGTCGAGGCGCACGGCCTCCGGAGCGCCGAGTGCCACGGTCGGTGTGGACACCGCGGCGCAGACAAGGGCCACGAGGACGAGCAGTACACGAGCGATGGTGCGCAAGACGCCTCCAGCGGAGTGGGCCGGCCGATCCGTACACGACAGCGACACCAACGGTAGGTGATGAGGGTCGGCAAGACCTAGCGCCGTCCAAACACCCCTTCTGGTGGACTGAACGCCGGGTCACGAGGTGGTGGCCCCACGTCCCCACCGAAAGGGTTATCCGACATGACGAGAATCGTTCGAGCCACCTTCGCTCTGGGCGGTCTGCTCGCCGCGGGCGCGCTGCTGGTTCCGGCGACCGCCTCCGCGCAGCCGCAGCCGGGCGGACTGCTGGAGACGACGTGCAGCTTCGCCCAGATCGATGCCGCCGTCCATGCCCAGTTCCCCGACGCCGCCGCCCGGCTCGACGCGCACCCGGACCGGAAGGCGAAACTCCAGGAGCTCCTGAGTCTCCCGGTCGAGCAGCGCAAGCAGCGCGCCAAGGAATTCCTGGACAAGCACCCGGAGGCCAAGGCCAGGTTCGAGGAGCGCCGCAACTCGCCGGAGGCGCAGCAGCACCGCGAGAAGCTGCGCGTCATCGCCGACACCTGCCACAACTACTGAGCACGCTGCGGGCGAGGTGTCGGACTCGCCCGCACCTCGCTACGCCCGCGCGCGGGGGAGGTCGACGGTGACCGCCAGACCGCCCTCCGGGCGGGCCGTCGCGTGAACGACGCCGCCGTGGGCCTGTGCGACCGAGCGCACGATCGACAAGCCGAGCCCGGCGCCGCGGGTATCGGAATCGGCCGAGCGTTCGGCGGTGGCGAGTCTGCGGAACGGTTCGAAGAGACTGTCGACTTCGAACGCGGGCACCGGGGGACCGCTGTTCGCCACGGCGAGCACCGCGCGCTCGCCTGCCGTTCTGGTCCGGATGCTCACCCAGCCGTTCTCGGGCAGGTTGTAGCGCACCGCGTTGTCGAGCAGATTGTGGACGAGGCGTTCCAGCAAGAGCGGATCTCCCTGCACGGGCGCGGTTTCGAGATCGGCGGTGATCTCGGCCCCTGGCCGTTCGGCTCTGGTCCCGACCGCGTCGGCGGCGAGGTCGGCGAGGTCGGCGCGGCGGTGTTCGGTCAGCCGCTGTTCGCTGGTGGCCAGCACCAGGAGGCCGTCGATGAGCCGTTCGTGACGGCGGTTGACCTCGAGGAGCGTGGCGCCGAGCCTGCGGGTGGACTCGGGAACCTCGGGGTCTTCCAACGCCACCTCGATCAGGGTCCGGTTGATGGTCAGCGGTGTGCGCAGTTCGTGGGAGGCGTTCGCCACGAATCGGCGCTGTCCGTCGAAGGCCCGGTCCAGGCGCTCCAGCATCGCGTCGAAGGTGTCGGCCAGATCCTTGATCTCGTCCTGCGGACCGTCGAGGGCGATGCGCTCGTGCAGGCTGGTGTCGGCCACGCGCCGCGCGGTCGCGGTGATCCGCTGCAAGGGATGCAGGGCACGTCCGGCCAGCAACCAGCCGAATCCACCCGCGGCGATCCCCACCGCACCCAAAGAAACCAGCGACCACACCAGCATGGCGCGCAAAGTATCCCGCCGATTCCGCTGGGCTTGCTCGCCGAGCGCCTTGAACAGTTCCGCGGACACCGGAGCACGGTTGCGCTCCGCCCGCTCGAGGAGATACTCCCGCACCACTTGCTGCGCACCGCCGCCGGGCCGTCGCTCCAGCGACTGATTCAGGTAGAAGTACATCAACGCGATCAGTACCGCGCCGGCCAGGAAGAACGCCGTCGCGTACAGCAGCGTGAGCCGCAGCCGGATCGTGCGCCCGCTCATCGGATCCGGTATCCGACGCCGGGCTCGGTCTCGATCAGCCGCGGGTCGCCCAGCTTCCGCCGCACGTTCATGATCGTGTACCGCACCACGCCGGTGAACGGGTCGATGTGCTCGTCCCATGCCTTCTCCAGCAGCTGCTCGGCCGAGACGACGCCGCCGTCCGCGCGCAGCAGTTCGGCCAGCACCGCGAATTCTTTGCGCGACAGGGTGAGCGGTTCACCGTTCCTGGTGACGGCGAACCGGTGCTGGTCGAGCCGGATGCCGGACCGCTCCAGCACCGGGGGAGCGGCGCTGCGTGCCCGCCGCCCGAGCGCCTGGATCCGGGCGACCAGTTCGGCAAAGGCGAACGGCTTGGTCAGATAGTCGTCGGCGCCAAGCCCCAGACCGGCTACCCGCTCCGCCACCGCGCTCGCGGCCGTCAGCATCAGAATCCGGGCCGAGCCGCCGGACTCGACCAGCGTGCCGCACACCTCGTCGCCGGAGACGCCGGGCAGATCCCGGTCGAGTACCACCACGTCGTAGTCGTGCACGCCGGTACGTTCCAGCGCCGCGGCGCCGTCGTACACCACGTCGACCGCCATGGCATGCCTGCGCAACCCGTCGGCGATCGCGTCGGCCAGCAATCTCTCGTCCTCGACAACAAGTACCCGCACCCCGCCATCGTGCCCTCTACCGCTGTTGGGTGGACGTTAGTCCGGCCCCGGCGGGCAGATCTGGGTAGGCTCGCGGACGAACCGGCGCACCCGACTCCCAGGAGAGACAAGCCATGGCAGGCGACTGGAACACCCAGATCATCGAGGAATTTCGCGCCAACCAGGGCAAGGTCGGCGGCCCCTTCGCCGGTCGCGAATTGCTGTTGCTGACCAGCACCGGCGCGAAGTCGGGTCGCCCGCGCACCAATCCGCTCGCGTTCGTTCGCGACGGCGACGACATCGTGGTGATCGCCTCCAAAGCGGGCGCTCCGACCAATCCCGACTGGTTCCACAACGTCCGGGCGAACCCGGAGGTCACGCTCGAGATCGGCACCGAGACCCTGGCGGCGACCGCGACTCCGGTCACCGAAGGCGCGGAGCGCGACCGTCTCTACGCCGCCATGGTCGAGGTGATGCCCGGCTTCGCCGACTACCAGGAGAAGACCGACCGGGTGATTCCCGTCGTCAAGCTGACGCCGCACTGAGTGGAACTGGGGCGGTGCCGTTCCCGGTCGTGGCCGAACCGAAGCGTCAGCCTGCCGTGATTCCGGTGATCAGCGTTTGATCCGTGCCGGTACGGGTCGTGATGAACTGCGTGAAGGTGTTCGCCTCCTCGCCGGGGAACTGCTGCGTCAAGCGGACCTCCCACCGTGCCTGGCCGTCGGCGCCGTCCCCGGCCCGGGAAATCTGCACGCAGTATCGGGTGCCCGCAGGCACCTGGTTGATGCCGCGCTGGATCTGGTCGGCGGGCGATACCGCCGCGTCGGGGGCGACCACCGCGCGAGCCCGGTACCCGGATCGTTCGGCGTAGTAGGCGTACTCGAAGGCGAAGATGGCGTCGGGGCCGTTGCCGGTGCCGCCCGGATCGGTGCCGGAGACGACGTCGGCGGTGCGTTTCTGCTCGCATCCCGGCGTGGCGATGGCCCACGGCGGCCTGACCCGTGAGGTGGACGTCGAGGTGGTCGGCGCGGGTCCGGCCGCGCGCGGCGGTGATGTCGCCGCCGCTGTGCGCGAATTCGCCTCGGAGCCATAGATCATGGCCAGGCCGATCGAGACGGTGGCGATCACGATGGCGAGCACGATCAAGACCGTCAGCGAGCGGTTGCCGCGTTGCTGTTCGGTGCGCCGCGGGTGGCGCACCGGGGTGCCGGGATGAATGCCGGATCGGTTGACGATGACGGGCGCCGTGACGTGGCCGTCCTCGGGCTCGGCCTGCACCGGCTCGGTGGGTGCGCCGCGCTGCTGCGGGGCAACGGGTTGCGGCGGTCGCACAGCGGCGGGCGCGGGTTCGAGCCATTGCTCCCACTCGCCGAGGCGCGGCCGGGTGTCTTGCCGCTCCGGCGGGCGCGGTGGCTCCTGCGCCTCGTACTGCGGCTCACGACGACGAACCTGCTTGCGCCGGCCGGGTGAACGACGTCGTTTGGACGGCTTGCCTGCCGGAATGCGCAGCATCGGCAGACCCGTGTCGAACGGATTGGCCTGGCTCGCGCCCTGACTGGGATGCTCCCGGTCAGGGGGCGTCATCGTCGAATTCGCCCAGCACCGGTACGACCGCTGTCACGGCGGACGGGATGGTCACGCCGAGTTGTCCGTCGCGCGGCTTGTGCTCCTGGTCTTCGCCGCCCGGCGGCGGAGCGGGCGGTACCACCATGCCGCCGGTCGGGCCGGGATTAGCGGGATGGTCCGGGCTGCTCGCGGGCGCGGGTGGCGCGGAGTCGACGGCGGGCGGCGCGACCGCGGGCGCGGGCCTGCTCTCCGGCTTCGGCGCATCCGCTCGCGCGGCGGGCGACGAATTGCCGGGCGGGATCGGCGAACCCGGGCCGCTGGTCGACGACTTGTGCTCCGGCGATCCGCCGAAGTCGAACAACTTCGAGGAATTCTTCGAGTCGTCGCCGGTCGTGCCGGAGTTGGTGGTGGAGCCCGGGTTGATCAGTTCCGGGATCGCCTTGTCCGCGGCCGCGGCGACGGTGTCGATGCCGTGGATGCCGACCTCGGCGATCTTGTCGATGATGTGTGTGCCGATGTCGACGCCCGCGTTGATGGCCGTGGTGCCGAGGTCCACCCCCGCGGAGATGAGCTGCTGCTGCAATTGCAGTTGCGCGACCATGGCCGGGTCCATGGGCTGTGTGGTGGCGGGTGTCGTGGTGCCGGGCACGACTTGCCCGGTGCTACCGGGATAGACGGCTTGCCCCTGGCTGACACCGGACGGCGTGGTGACCGTGAGCGGTCCCATCTCGTCGAGTTTCCTGGTGTGGTCGTCCATTTCGGTGCGCGCGGCCGTCACGGTGGTGAGCGCGTCGCGCAGCGCCTGGGTGGCGCGGGTGATGACGGCGTCGGTCTCCGGTGCGGAGGTCGCGTTGTCCAGGATCTCCCGCGCGTCGCGCCGGAAGTCGGCGATGATCTGGTCGACGCGCCGCGCCGCGCGCCCGGAGGTGGCGTGCGCGTCGGCGAGAACGGACAGGTAGGCGGGACCTCGGTCGGAGATGTCGCCGATCTGGGTCTGCGTGGTGCGCATCGCGGGCACCGCGCTGTCGGCGGCCTGGGAGGTCCAGGTCGATTCCAGCGCGTGCAGCCCTTCGCGGTGCGGGCCTTCGGTGTCGGCCGCCTGGGCGGAGGCGGCCGAGAGCGCCCCGGTCGCGGCCGCGCTCGGCACGCCGACACCGGTGCCGAGTGCGGAGCGCAGCGTCAGCAGTGGCTTGACCAGCGCGGCGACGATCGGCGGATCGACGCCGGGTTCGGTGCTCACCGGCCTGGTGGTCTCGGCGGCGGGCTGGGTGGTGTGGGCGCGTTTGCGCAGTCCCATCAGGCTTCTCATGCCGGTGCCTCTCCGGACCGCGTGATCGCGCTCGCCGTCGCGGCGTCGACATCCTGCGCGTTCTCGCTGTAACCGCGCAGCACCCGGCCGTATGCGCTGACCAGCTGTCCGGCCGTCGACAACGCTTCGGCGTGTTCGGACACGGCCGCGGAGAAGCGCGCCGCGAATTCCGCGCCGATGACGCCGAGATCGGCGGCCAGCCGTTCCGGATCCACCGCGCCGGAGGCGACCGTGGCCGCCGACGCCAATTGTTCGGACACCGCGTCCGCGATCGCGGTGTAGGCGGCCACCGCCGCCGGGTCGAGCCTGAGCGTATCCACTGTTCCCCTCCCGGATCCCAGTCTGTCGCTACCGCGCCATGATTCACCGCCAAGGGTACTGTGCCGAAGCCCCGCCATGCGCCTGTTCCTCGGTGGTCGGTTTCGCGCACGGGCCACTCTTTCGCGTGTCGGATACTCCGCGCGGCGCGGGCGCCATCGCGAAGCGTCCGCGGGCGCGTCCTGGCGCGGCGGCCGACATCCCTGTTCATGAGCCCTCCTGCGCCCCTTGCCGATCCGGCCGCGGTGGCGTCCACCTGAGCGAACGCGTGCGTGTCGAGATTGTTATTCGGAACAACAAATTAGCTGTTGTGCGCTGCGTCACAGTCCAATATGTTGCTGTGAACAACATTTGATCCACTCCGACCGGCCGGGGCATCGTCCCGGCCGGTGATGAAAGGCCCACTTATGCGTAAGGGCATCTTCAGCGCCGCCGCGCTGTCGTTCGCGCTCCTGGCCGCCACGCTCACCGCGTGCGGCGACTCCGGGGACTCCGGCGGCAAAACCCAGATCGGCGTGATCCTTCCGGACAGCAAGACCTCCGCCCGCTGGGAGACGGCGGACCGCAAGTACCTGCAACAGGCGTTCGAAGCCGCTGGCGTCAAGGCCGATATCCAGAACGCCCAGGGCGACAAGAACGCCTTCCAGACCATCGCCGACCAGATGATCACCAACGGCGTCTCGGTACTGGTGATGACCAACCTGGACAGCGGCACCGGCAAAGCGGTGATCCAGAAGGCGAAGTCGCAGGGCGTCACCGTGATCGACTACGACCGGCTCACCTTGGGCGGCGGCGCGCAGTATTACGTCTCCTTCGACAATGTGAAGGTCGGCAGGCTGCTCGGTGAGGGAGTCGCGCAGTGCCTGACCGATCGCAACGCGGTGCGCCCGGTGGTCGCGTACCTGAACGGCGGACCGACCGACAACAACGCCGCCCTGCTGAAGACCGGCTACGACGGTGTGCTGAAGCCACGATTCGACGCGGGCCAGTACGTCAAGGGCCCCGACCAGGCTGTCCCCGAGTGGGACAACACGACAGCGGGCACCATCTTCGAGCAGATGCTCACCGGCAGGCCGGATATCGGAGGCGTCGTCGCGGCCAACGACGGATTGGCCAACGCCGCGATCGCGGTGCTGAAGAAGCAGAAGCTCAACGGTCAGGTGCCGGTCAGCGGGCAGGACGCCACGGTGCAGGGACTGCAGAATGTGCTGGCGGGCGACCAGTGCATGACCGTCTACAAGGCGATCCAGAAAGAGGCCGAAGCGACCGCGAAACTGGCGGTGGGCCTGGTGAAGGGGGAACCCGGCACGACCAACGGCACCGTGCGCGATCCGGAGTCGAACGCCGACGTGCCGTCGGTGCTGCTGGAACCGAAGGCCATCTACCCGCGCAACGTCAAGGACGTGGTGGCCGACGGCTATGTCACCAAGACCGAGCTGTGCACCGGCGAGTTCGCGAAACTCTGCGCGGACAACGGGATCTGATATCGCACGCCCCTTCCGCGGTTCGATGAGGGGATTGCGGAAGGGGCTCCATCCTTCGGAGGAGCCACCCCATGTCCGAACTGCCGGTCATCGAATTACGCGGATTAGAGAAAAGTTTCGGTCCGGTCCACGTCCTGCACGAGGTCACCTTCAGCGCCTTCCCCGGCGAAGTGACCGCACTTGTCGGCGACAACGGCGCGGGCAAGTCCACGCTGGTCAAATGCATCGGCGGCACCCATCCGATCGATGCGGGCGAGTTCCTCTTCGATGGCGCGCCGGTGCAGGTGCACAGCCCGCGCGACGCGGCGGCGCTGGGCATCGAGATCGTCTACCAGGACCTCGCGCTCTGCGACAACCTCGACATCGTCCAGAACATGTTCCTCGGCCGGGAGCGCAAGCGCGGTCTCGTGCTCGACGAGTACGCGATGGAGGAACTGGCCGAGAAGACGTTGGCGAGCCTGTCGGTGCGCACCGTCAAGTCGGTCCGGCAGCAGGTCGCCAGCCTGTCCGGCGGCCAGCGCCAGACGGTGGCCATCGCGAAAGCCGTGCTGTGGAACAGCAAAGTGGTGATCCTGGACGAGCCGACGGCCGCGCTGGGCGTCGCGCAGACCCAGCAGGTGCTCGAACTGGTCCGCAAGCTCGCCGACCAGGGCCTGGCGGTGGTGCTGATCTCGCACAACATGAACGACGTCTTCGCGGTGTCCGACCGGATCGCCGCACTCTATCTCGGCCGGATGGCCGCCCAGGTACGAACCTCCGACGTGACGCACGCGCAGGTCGTCGAATTGATCACGGCAGGCCGTAGCGGCGCGCTCGGCCTCGAGGCGAGCGGAGCGACCCGATGACCGCGGTGACCACCGAGCGGCGACCGGTGGCGGCGCCGGTGACCGACCTGATGAGCGACTACGTCGGCCGCGTGCGCGGCGGCGACATGGGGGCGTTGCCCTCGGTGATCGCGCTCGTCGTCCTGTCGGCCGTCTTCTGGGCGGCGCGCCCGGTCTTCATGTCCGAGGCCAATTTCGCCAATCTGTTCACCCAGGGCGCGGCGATCGCGGTGATCGCGATGGGATTGATCTTCGTGCTGCTGCTGGGGGAGATCGACCTGTCGGCCGGGTTCACCAGCGGGGTCTGCGCCGCCGTGCTCGCGGTGCTGCTCACCGACGAAGGGTGGCCGTGGTATTCGGCGGTGCTGGTCTCGTTGCTCACCGGGATGGTGATCGGACTGGTGATCGGCACGGTCGTGGTGAAGATCGGGATCCCGTCGTTCGTGGTGACGCTGGCGGCATTCCTCGCGTTGCAGGGCGTGGCGCTGAAGATCATGGACAACGGCCGCAACATCTCCATCCGCGACGAGACGATCGTCGCCATCGCGAACAAGAACGTGCCGCCCTTGCTCGGCTGGGCGCTGTACGCGGCACTGGTCACGGGTTTCGCCCTCGTGCAATACCGGAAGTGGCGGGCGCGCACGAAACTCGGGCTCACCGGCACGACGGCGCGTGTGGTCGTGGTGCGAGTCGTGCTGCTGGCGCTCGTGGCCGGCGCGGCGGTGCTGGTGCTCAACGGCGAGCGCAGCCGCAATCCCGCGGTGCACTCGCTGACGGGGATGCCCATCGTGGTGCCGATGATCGCCGCGCTGTTGCTGCTGTGGACGTTCGTGCTGGACCGCACCGCGTTCGGGCGGCACGTCTACGCCGTCGGCGGCAACGCGGAGGCCGCCCGGCGCGCGGGCATCGCGGTGGATCGAGTGAAGATCACCGCCTTCGTGCTGTGTTCGACGATGGCGGCGGTGGGCGGACTGATCGCTGCCTCGCGCGCCAACTCCGTCGACCCGAATACCGGCGGCAGCGACGTGCTGCTCACCGCGGTCGGCGCGGCGGTGATCGGCGGCACCAGTCTCTTCGGCGGCCGCGGGCGGATGCTGGACGCGGTGCTCGGCGCCGCGGTGGTCGCCGTGATCAACAACGGCATGGGGCTGATGGGCTACAGCGCGGGCACGAAATTCGTTGTGACAGGATTTGTGCTGCTCTTGGCGGCCGGAGTGGACGCCCTCTCCCGTAAGCGTGCGCTCCCGCGGCGATGAATCCCAGCCCTGTGACGAAAGCCCGGTGAATGCGAGCAGCACCTTCGCCCGATGAGATCCGCACGCGCAACCTCGCCGCGCTGCTGCGGCACGTCCACCGTGACGGGGCGGTGTCGCGTGCCGCGCTCGCCGAGCGAATGGGATTGAATCGCAGCACGATTCTCGCGCTCACCACGGATCTGGCGGCGGCGGGCCTGGTCAGCGAGGAATTGCCGGGCCAGACCGGACGGGCGGGCAGGCCGTCGCTGGTGGTGCGTCCGCAGGCCGAGCGGGTCTACGTCGTCGCGCTGGACGTCGGCGCGGACCGGCTCGCCGCCGCACGCGTCGGACTGGGCGGGTCGGTGCTCGAGCGCACCGCGACCGCCCGTCCCGGCGGCGCGTTCGACCCGGACGACGTGATCGCCGCGCTCGCGGCGATGGCGCGGGAGATGATCGCGGCGGCCGCTCCGGACGCTCGGTGCGTCGGCGTCGGGGTCGCGTTCTGCGGCATGGTCCGCGAGGCGGACGGCGTCGTGCGGTACGGGCCGAATCTCGGCTGGGTGGACGTCGCGTTCGGCGCCGAGCTGACGCGGGAACTCGCACTCGGCCTCCGCGTCGCGGTCGGCAACAACGCCAACCTCGGCGCGCTGGCCGAACGCGAACGCGGTGTGGGCGAAGGCTTGGCGAACCTGATCTACCTGCACGGTGATGTCGGCATCGGCGGCGGCATCATCATGAATGGCGAATTGCTCGGCGGGGAAGGCGGTTACGGCGGGGAAGTCGGGCACATGATCGTGAATCCCGGTGGGCGGCCGTGCGCCTGCGGTTCCCGCGGCTGCCTCGAGGCCGAAGCGGGTGAACTCGGGTTGATCGCCGCGGCGGGACGGACCGATCCGGCGGGACAGGCGGCGGTCGACGCGATCGTCGAGTCCGCCGCCCGTGGCGACGCGGTGGCCCGCGACGCGCTGCACCAGGTCGGTGAATGGCTCGGCTACGGCGTCGCCAATCTGGTGAACATCTTCAATCCGTCGATGGTGGTGTTCGGTGGCGTGCTGCGGGAGATCTATCTGGCCTCGGCGGCCCAGGTGCGCAGCCGCGTCGCGGTGAACGGCCTGCAAGCCGTCCGCGAGCGGGTCAGGTTGCGCACCAGCGCGCTGGCGGGCGACGCGACCTTGATCGGAGCCGCGGAACTGGCCTTCACCGACGTGCTCACCGATCCGTTGCAGACCTTGTCCCGCAAGCAGGCCGCGCGCGCTTGACGGGTTCAGGCGGCGCCCGCCGCGCTGAACTCCGACAGGTGGGCGGTGAGCAGTCGTACCCGCACCCGCTGTTCCTCGGTGGTTTCCTCGGGGTGGTGGATCTCTATGCTCAGCCGGTCGTCGAAGGTGCTGATGATGATGGTGCCGCTCGGCTGCTGGAGCCGGTGCCCGGTCTTGTCGGGCTTGCCGAGCATGATCGAGCGGAAGTCGGTGATCCGCAACTCGTCCGGCACCCTAGGCCTGCGCACTCGTCCCCAATTGGTGGCCAGCACGATTCCCGGTGCGCGCGGCGGGGGACCGGCGGCGATCTCGGGTATGTGCAGTGGGGTCTGCTGCACGATGCCGGTGTCCAGGCCGGCGCGCAGCGTGTCGCTGATGCCGCGGGCCAGTTCGACCAGTGTCGTGCCGGTCCGCGGCGCGGGGATGAAATTCGCGAAGCCGAGCACGTTGGTGCCTTCGGTCATCCCGATCGGCGGGGACACCCGGGTACGCAGGTCGACCGAGTAGGTGTAGGCCAGCTCGGTCAGCGGCAATCCGCGCAGCTCGGCCTCGGTGAGCAGGATCGCGGCCGAGGCGAGACCGTTGATCGTGGTGTGCTCCCGGTGCCCGAGTTCGATCAGCGCGGTGGTCTGCTGCCGGGTCAGTCTGCAGCGCGCGGTGCGCGGGACGAGGTAATCGGGATCGTCCGGGCCGGAGTAGCTCCGAGCGACGCCCACCGGGCGGTGCGGCATGACCGGTGTGTCGATCTTCCGCACGCCGCGCTCGCGCAGCAGGTCCTCCACCGACCGCGGGAAGCCGTGCGGCGGCAGTTCGGCGGATCGCCTCTCGGTGCGGTCGGTGTAGCACGACCACAGCTCGCCGAACACGGCCAGCGAATGATAGGCATCCGCGACGCTGTGGTGGGTCACCAACGTGATTCCGGCGGTATCGCCGTCCCGCACCACGCACAGCGAGGAGAGCGCTCTGCGCTGGTCCAGCCTGGCTCCGGTGAGCAACCGCTCGGGATCGCCCGCGGCGACCGTCAGCTCCGGTGTGGCGCCGTGGGATTCGAGCAGCAGGTGGCCGCCGCGGCCGTCCGGCTCGAGGTGGGCGCCGAGGATGGGACGGGAGCGAACCACGGCTTCGAACGCCGCCGACAGCGCGGCGAGATCCAACCGACCCGCGACCCGAATCGAGTAGCCGACGAGTACTTCGCTGTTGGCGAAGATCGCCTCGCTCGGCGCCAGCGGGCGGATGACGGTTGCTGCGGTCATGTCGCTTCCTTCACCTGAGCCTGTCCAGAGGCTAGCCCGAAGCCCGGACGCGCCAGGCTTTTTCGGCAGCATCGTGTGTTTCCTGTATCGGGCGGCCGTTGGCCGCTGTTTCGCGTCGTTGTCACAACGACACCTTGTTCGGGTCCGGTCGTCCGACCCCGCAGCTCGCGGTTAGCCAGCGGCCCCTAGAGTGATACTCTAGAGTCCTGCTCTAGAGGAGGCTGCCATGACCGAACTCGTCACCTACCGGCTGGACGGCGGCGTCGCCACGATCACGCTGGACGACGGCAAGGCGAATGTGATGTCCGAGAACATGCTCGGCGCCATCGCCGCCGCCCTGGACCGGGCCGAGGCGGACCGGGCGGTCGTCCTGTTGACCGGCCGCGCGCGCGTTTTCTCCGCTGGCTACGACCTGGCGACGTTCTCCCGATCCGCCGACGACATCCGCCGCACCTTGCGTGCCGGCGGCAACCTGGTGCACCGGCTGCTCGGCTTCCCGTATCCCGTCGTGGCGGCATGCCCTGGGCATGCCATCGCCCAAGGCGCGTTCACGCTGCTGGCCACGGACGTACGGTTCGGCGTATCGGGGGATTTCAAGCTGGGTCTCAACGAGGTCGCGATCGGGCTGACCATTCCGCACTACGGTGTGGAGCTGGCGCGGCACCGGCTCACCGCGCCTGGCTTCGACCGGGCGGCGAACACCGGGATCCTGGTCTCGCCCGAAGAAGCCAGAGAACTGGGCTTTCTCGACGTGCTCACCACCGATGCCGACGACCTGCGCACGCGCGCGACGGCCGAAGCGCACCAGTTGACCGGAATCGACTTCGCGGCGCACACGGGTACGAAGCTGCGTGTGCGCGCTCAGGTGCTCGCCGCGGTCCGTTCCGGCATCGATGCCGAGTTCGGCGGGTAGCTCGCCGTGCGCACCCGCGAGCGCATTCTGGCCGAAGCCACGGAACAGCTCCTGGCCAAGGGGTATGCGTCGTTCACGGTGGCCGGTGTGCGGGATCGGCTCGGTTTGTCCAGCGGCAGCATGTTCCACGCGTTCGGTTCGAAAGCCGAATTGGCCGCCGCGGTCTATGTCTCCGGGATGCTCGACTACCAGCGGACGATGCTGGCGTGCCTCGATGCGCCGGATGTCGGCGCCGAGCAAGCGATCCGCGCGATGCTCGCGGCT
Organism: Nocardia sp. NPDC051900; assembly: GCF_044452545.1. NCBI lineage: Bacteria > Bacillati > Actinomycetota > Actinomycetes > Mycobacteriales > Nocardiaceae > Nocardia > Nocardia sp. NPDC051900. Next base: position 76,743 of record NZ_JBITBU010000011.1, read on the forward strand.
CATCTCGGCTGGGTGGAAGACCATCGCGACCTGGCCCGGTTCCTGTTCGCCACCTTGCCGGACGAGGTAACCGGCTTCGCGGAACCAGAACTCGCCCAGCACAATCGGGTCTTCTTCGATGCGCTGGCACGCCGGTATCGAGAGCTGCTCGGAACCGCGGAACCGGGTGGCGGCGGCTATCCGATGGCCCATGCGATCTGTGCCGGACCGGCGCAGGAGTACTGCAGGCAATGGGTGCGCGGACGTGTCACGGCGCGACCGCGCACGCTGACGGCGATCTTTCAAGAGGCCGCCATCGCCGCCATCGCCGCCCTCGCCACGCTGACTCGCTAGGCGGCGGCCGCCGTAGGCCAACCGGCGCAGCGGGTTCGGGTGGCGATGCGGCGAACACCGCGATTGCCACGGCTTCGGCCGAGTGGCGCGTCCCGCCTCGGCGAGCCCGAGATGTGCAGCCGTCGATGACACCGAACCGCCGGTCGGTCTCGCGTGCAGTCGGACCGCGCCGGGCGGCGGGGAGTCGGGAGCATCGGGGCCCGTCGATGCGCCGCGAATCGGTTGCGGAACGGCGACGGGTGATCAACAGTGGTTGTCGAGTTTCGGTGCTGCGACGGGAGGCCACCATGGACCGTACGGACGTCGTTGTCGTCGGTGCGGGATATGCCGGGCTGTGCGCGGCGCGGGCGTTGCGAGCGGTAGGCCGGGATGTCGTCGTCCTGGAGGCGAGCGATCGCGTCGGCGGTCGCACCCGGACCGCGCGGGTCGGCGCCGGATGGGCCGTCGACCTCGGCGGCCAGTGGATCTCGGGCGCGCACACGCGATTCGCCGCGCTGGCCGAAGAGTACGGGGCCGCGACGTACCCACCGCCGGAAGGAGTCGACCTGCTGGTCGAGGGCGTGGTCCGGCGGCGCTTCACCGGAGCCCGCCCACCGCTTCCGACGTTCGTCCTCGTCGTGCTCGCCCAGGCGATGTGGCGGCTGGAACGGATGGCCGCACGGGTGGATCTCACGCGGCCATGGGCCGCGCCGGGCGCCGATCGGCTGGACGCGATGACGGCGGCCACCTGGTTGCGCCGGAATCTGCCGGAGCGGCGGGCGCGGAACCTGGCCGAGGTGATGATCGGCGAGGAGTTGTGCGTTGACGTCGGCAGCATCTCGATGCTCGGTCTGCTCACCACGATCCGTTCGGCGGGCGGCGTCGAGGCCGGAGTCGCCGCCGAGACGGTGAACCGCCTGTTCGTCGACGGCGCCGACGGGCCCGCGCTGGCCGTCGCCGCCGAACTGGGGGACGCGGTGCGTCTCGGTGTGCCGGTGACGCGTATCCGCAGGCGAGCGGATGGCGTTGTGGTGAGTGCCGGCTCCGGTGACGTGCACGCCGAGCACGTGATCGTGGCGGTGCCGCCCACCCTCGCCGGACGTATCGCCTACGATCCGCCGCTGCCCGCCGCGCGCGACCAATTGACCCAGCGCATGCCGATGGGCTCGGTGCTGAAAGCGTTCGCGGTCTACGAGCGGCCGTTCTGGCGGGACGACCTGCTCACCGGCCAATCGCTGAACCTGCACGATCCGGTGCCGGTCACCTTCGACGCGACCCGGCCCGGCGGTCCGGGCGTACTCGGCGCGCTGGTGCCCGGCCGGGCCGCTCAGTGGCTCGCCGCCCTGCCCCCGGCCGAGCGTCGCGCCATGATCATCGGTTCGCTCGTCCGAGCCTTCGGGCACGCCGCCCGCGAGCCGATCGAGTGGCACGAGAAGGTATGGGCGGACGATCCGTACACGCGCGGCGGCTACGGGGCCTTCTTCCCCCCGGGCGTCCTGACCACCGCGGGCTCCGCGCTGCGCGACCCGGTCGGTGCGATCCACTGGGCCGGAAGCGAAACCGCGACGGAGTGGTCGGGCTACATCGAGGGAGCGATCCGCTCGGGCGAGCGCGCGGCCGCCGAAGTGCTCGCGTCCGATCGCTCCACGGCCACGGCGTGATTGCCGTGGTGTTGCTGGAATGCTGGCTCCTGACCCAGCCGAGGGCTCACAATGGAGAGGTGTTCCAGCGGATCGTGGTGGGCTACGACGATTCACCCGGCGCCAGGGCCGCCTTGACGATGGCGCTCGAGTTGGCGACGGTGCACCACGCCACGCTCACGGTCGTCGCGGTCGAGGAGTACCTGCCGCACTACGGACCGGTGGTCGGCGAGATCGAGGACGAACGCTCGATCGGCGAGGTCACCTGCCGCCGCTGGCTCACCACGGCGGCCGAGACCGCCGAACAGCACGGCATAGCGGTGCGGGCCGAGGTGCGGGCGGGTCAGGCCGCGCGCGAACTGGCCACGGCCGCCGCCGATCACGATGCCGACCTGCTGGTGCTGGGGCGCACCGGGCACTCGGGCATCTGGGGACGGTTCATGGGCAGCACCGCGGAGAAGGCCGCCCGGCACGTCGGTTGCTCGGTTCTCGTCGCGCACGACGGCGACGCAGGGGCCGAGCGCCGGTGAGCGCGGCGGCAGTGGTGCCCGGCGGTGGCGCCGCCGCGGACGGTCGGGTAGAAGATCTGCGTGGCGGGTGAACTGACCGAGGAACCGACCGGCATCGCCGATCGCGCGGCCGGCCGCGCTCGCCGGTGGGAATTCTGGCGTACCCACGGCCCGGTATCGGTCGTCGTCGCCTTCGGCGGGGCGCTCGGCGCGCTCGCCCGCTACGGCCTGGCGCAGGGGTTGCCCGCTCGCCCCGGGCACTTTCCGCTGGCCACCTTCATCACGAATGTCGCGGGCTGTTTCGCGATCGGAGTGCTCATGGTCGCGGTAACCGAGATCTGGGCTGCTCATCGGTTGCTGCGTCCCTTTCTCGGAGTGGGTGTGCTGGGCGGGTTCACCACCTTCTCCACCTATGTCAACGAGATCCGCGCCCTACTGCGGCCCGGCACGATCGTCGTCGCGGCCGGTTACCTCGCGGGCACGCTGATCTGCGCCCTGTCGGCGACCCTCGCCGCCATGTGGCTCACCAGGGCGGGATACGAACGTCTGCGACGCGCGCGAAAGGCGGCTCGATGACGGTGTTGCTGGTCCTGGTGGGCGGCGCGATCGGCGCACCGCTGCGGTATCTCATCGATCGCGTGGTGCAGGATCGCCGCGACAGCCTGTTCCCGTGGGGCACCTTCGTGGTCAACCTGATCGGGTGTCTCGTCCTCGGCGCCCTCAGCGGAGCGGGATCGGCGCTGTCCTCGCCGCTTTTCCTGCTGCTCGGCACCGGGTTCTGCGGAGCGCTGACCACGTACAGCACGTTCAGCTACGAAACCGTGCGACTGGCCGAGCGGGCCGCGTATTTCTACGCGGCGATGAACGTGGTCGTCAGTGTCTCCGCGGGGTTGATCGCCACTGTGTCGACTTATGCGTTGGTGCACGCCCTGTTCGGGTGAGGCGTTCCGTCGATTACCTCTGCGACGTGATCCAGCTCACTAGGCTGCTCTGTCGCCCGCCGCTGGTGGTGGGTTAAGCTGACGGAACAGATGCAGATATGCGCATACATCAGATGTGGGAAGGGCTGGGTCGATGGGACACGAACACGGTCACGCGCACGGGCACGCGCTCTCCGGTCAGGCCGATCGCCGGTGGCTGACCATCGCGCTCGCCCTCATCGTCGGCTTCATGTCGGTCGAGGTCGTGATCGGTCTGCTGGCCAACTCGCTGGCCCTGCTGTCCGACGCGGCGCACATGCTCACCGACGCCGCGTCCATTGTCCTCGCGCTCGTCGCGATCCGGCTCGCGGCGCGTCCGGCGAACGGCAAGTACACCTATGGCTACAAACGCGCCGAGATCCTCTCGGCGCAGGCCAACGGCGTCACGCTGCTCGTGCTGGCGGGCTGGCTCACCTACGAGGCCGTGCGCCGCCTGCTGGAGCCGCCCGAGGTGACCGGCGGGCTCGTGCTGGCGACCGCGCTGGCCGGTGTGGTGGTCAACATCGCGGCCACCTGGGCGATCGGCAAGGCCAACCGCGCCAGCCTCAACGTGGAAGGCGCCTTCCAGCATGTGCTCAACGACCTGTACGGGTTCATCGCCACCGCCGTGGCCGGCCTCGTCGTGCTGACCACCGGCTTCGCCAGGGCGGACGCTATCGCCACGCTCATCGTCGTCGCCCTGATGGTCAAGGCGGGGCTCGGGCTGGTACGCGAATCCGGCCGGATCTTCCTGGAGGCCGCTCCCGCGGGCGTCGATCCGGACGCGTTGGGGCGCGGGCTGGTGGGCATCGATGGCGTCGACGAGGTGCACGATCTGCACGTCTGGCAGATCACCTCCGGTGACATCGCGCTGTCGGCGCATGTGCTGGTCCGGCCGGGCGCCGACTGCCACGGCCTGCGCCAGCGGATCGAGCACCTGCTCGACCACGACTACGGCATCACCCACACCACGTTGCAGGTCGACCACTCCCATGCCGTCGCCTCCTCGCCCGCGGTGGACGCGCAGCGCCTGCTGCCGGTGCTGGAGGACCACTGCGACGACGCCCACGGCCCGGTGCACCGCGACCGTCCGTCGTCCGCGGCGAATGTCGTCTGACCCACCGACCGCCACGCGCACGGACGACGCGAACATCGGATGGCTCAGCGATCCAGGCGGGGGAACGGTCGTTCGGCCTCGATCAGGTAGGCCAGCTCCAGCAGGGTGCGCTCGTTGCCGCGGGTGGCGGCGAACTGTACGCCGATCGGCAGTCCCGCGTCGGTCAGGCCCGCCGGAACCGTGATCGCCGGCGTTCCCGTGATGTTGTTGATCGGCGTGAAGCAGACGTAGGCGCGCAACCGCTCGATGAGTTCGTCGAAAGGCACGGTCGGGCTGAGATAGCCGAGCTCCGGCGTGGTGTGACCGAGCGTGGGGAGCAGCACCGCGTCGTAGGGTCCGAGCGCCCGCTCGTAGGTGGCCGCCGCCGCGCGGAGCCGGTAGAGCGTGAGCGGGGCGTGCAGTGCCCGGCGCAGGAACAAGGCGCGCAGGCCCACGGTCAGGTCGTCCACGCGGCGCGCGTCGAACCGGCGGTCGAGGAACCGGCCCGTCGTGGTGATCGCGGCCGCGAGCAGGCCCCAATAGTGCAGGAAGGCGCTCTCGATCGCGGCGTCGAACGGCAGCGGCACCGGCTCGACCGAATGGCCGGCTGATTCGAGTGTGCGCGCGACATTTTCGACGGCCGCCCGGGTGGGCCCGGCGGCCAGCGGCCCCGCGAGATTGTCGAGCACCAGCGCTACCCGCATGCGCCGGGTCGGGGGACCGTCGACGCGGCCGATCGGCCGGAGCGCGGGATTGCGCCAATACTGTTCGGCCGCAGCGGCGTACGCGGCCGTATCGCGCACCGTCCTGGTCAGCACACCTTCGCTGACGATGTCGACCGGCAGCGTGCGGGCCAGCCCGGACACCACGTGCCGCCCCCGCGTCGGCTTCAAGCCGACCAGGCCCGCGCACGCCGCCGGAATACGGATCGAACCGCCGCCGTCGTTGCCGTGCGCGATCGGGACGACACCCGCCGCCACCAGCGCGGCCGCACCGCCCGACGAGCCGCCCACGGAATGGCCGGTGTGCCACGGGTTGCGCGTTGGCGCGAGATGCGGGGTCTCGCTGCTGGCGTTGAAGCCGAATTCGGGCATGGCGCTCTTGCCGAGCACGGTGAGGCCGGTGCTGAGGAACTGCCGGGTGTAGCCGCTGTGCGCGCGGGCCGGCCGCGCGCGGAACGCGGCCGTGCCCTGATTGGTCGGCATGCCCGCGACGTCCGTGTTGTCCTTGACGAAACTGGGCACGCCGTAGAAGGCGCCGGTCCGCTCGGCGGGCAGCAGCGGCTCCGCGTAGCTCCGGTAGGCGACGGCCGCCAGCTGTTCCACCCGCTCGGCGCGCGCCACCGCGGCGGCGGCGAGTTCGCGCGGCGACACCGCACCGTCGCGTACCAGCGTGGCCAGAGCGACGGCGTCGTGATCACCGAGTGCGTCGTCGGCGAAGGCGTGGACGCGCGAGGGTAGCGGAAGATGAGCGTCGGCGGTCATGACCCGAATCTAATGTGTCCAGCAGGTAGATCGTCCAGAACAGAAAGGACAACAGGTGGCCGCGACATACCCGGATCCGGTGCCACCGAAGGGCCGAGTCGGCTCGCTGTTGTTCGCTTTGCCGCCCGCGGGCCGGCGGTGGAGCGTGGCGTTGCGTGCCGCGCTCGCGTTCGCCGCTCCCGCCACGATCATCACCGGTCTCGGCCATCCGGATGCGGCGGTGTTCGTCATGTTCGGCGCCTTCGCCGTGCTCTACGGCGAGGGGCGGCCGTTCCGGGTGCGCGGCCGGGTGGTCCTCGCCGCGGGCTCGGCGCTGCTGGCCGCCTGCGGTGTCGGCGCGGTGGTCGGCAGTCTGCTGGACACCGGGTTCGGGTCATCGCTGCTCATGGTCGTCGTGGTGTCGGCGATCGCGGTCGTGGCCGTGTTCGTCATCGACGCGCTGCGGCTCGGTCCGCCCGGTGCGCTGTTCTTCGCGCTCGTCTGCGCGGGCGCGATGAGAGCCGCCGAGGTCGGGACCTCAGTATTGACGCTGTTGTTCTGCACGGCCTGCGGTGTCGTCGCGTCGATTATCGTCTCGATGGCCGGGGTGCTGCGAGATCGCCGCAAGCCCGAACGGGTGGCGGTCGGCGCTGCGGTCCGGGCGGTCGACGCCTATGTCGCGGCGCGGGAGGCGGGAACGCCCGCTATCGACCTGCGCCACCGGGCGGGAGCCGCGATGGCGGACGCGTGGGCCGCGGTCTACGACGCGGGCCTGCCCTCGGACCCAGGGGAAGCCGAGCTGCTGGCGACCTTGCAGGAGGCGCGGCGCAACCTCGCCGGGCACGCCCCCGACGACGACACCGACGATCTGCTGGTCGATCCGTTGGTCTCGTTCGCCCGCCCGGGCATCGGTTTCCGGCTGGAGCGTTCCCTGTCGTTCTCCTCGCACGCGGCGATCAGCGCGATGCGCGTCGCCGTGGGCTGCCTTGGCGCGGGTGCGCTGAGCGCGCTGCTCGGTCTGGAGCGGCCGCACTGGGCGGTGCTCAGCGCCCTGATCGTTCTGCAGACCGGACCGGATCGAGTGCGCGGACAGGTGCGGGCCATCCACAGGTTCGTCGGCACCATCGCGGGCCTCGGTCTGTTCGCGCTCATCTACCAGCTGGGGCCGACCGGTTACGCGCTGATCGCGCTGGTCGCCGCGCTGCAGTTCTGCATCGAACTGTTCGTGCCGCGCAATTACGCGCTGGCCGTCGTCTTCATCACGCCGGTCGCCCTGATCGCGGGTGGAGTCGCCACGACGGGCTGGCCGATCGGACCCGTGATCCGTGATCGGTTGTGGGAGACACTGCTCGGTGTCGCCGTCGCCGTGCTCGCGCTGCACGGCGTCGCGCCCCACGGGCACCGGCGCACCTTTCGCCGGCTGGAAAACCGGGTGCGCACCACCGCGCGCGCCCTGCTCGACCGGCTGCGCCGTAAGCCGATGGACGCCGAAGCGTGGGTGCTGGTCCAGCATCTGCAATTCGAGTTGGTCGGCGTGGTGCGCAGCGGCATCGACTCGGCGACCGACGACCCGGAGTGGACCCGCGAATACTGGCCGGAGCACACGGCACTGGCGCACTTCGGTCATGACCTGCTCGCCGCCTGCTGGGTACTGCGGCCGGGCCAGCGGCTGGCGGACGTGGACGGCTGGGCGGTCCGCTTGGCCGCGGCTCGGTCGGAGCCGGGAGCGGCGTCCGGACCGCCTGCTAGCGTTCGGCGCATGCACGACAGCGTCACGGTCCGGATGGCCGCCCCGGCCGACAAGATCTGGGAACTGGTCAGCGACATCGAGAACACCGGGCGATTCAGTCCGGAGACGTTCGCCGCCGAGTGGCTCGGCGGCGCGACAGGGCCCGCGGTCGGCGTGAAGTTCCGCGGCCATGTCAACCGCAACGGCTGGGGACTGAAATACGCGACGGTGTGCCGCATCGTCGCCTGCGAGCCGGGTCGCGAGTTCGCCTTCACCGTGCTTGGACCACAGGGCATGCCGATCAACACGTGGCGCTATGTTTTCCGGCCGGTGGACGGCGGCACCGAGGTCACCGAGTCGTTTCAGCTGCACAGCAATCCGGTGCTGCGGCTGTATTGGTTGCTGGCCGGGTGGGCGCGCGGCAAGACGAACGTCGAGGGAATGCGCGAGACCCTCAACCGGATCAAGGCCGTCGTCGAATGATCGGGACGCGCGAGACCCGAGGCGGGAAAGCATGACCGGCCCCGTACTCCTCGTGCTCGGCGCCGGTCCCGGCGTCGGGCTGTCGGTCGCCCGCCTGTTCGCCGCCGACGGCTTCACCGCCGTGCTGGCCTGCCGGTTGTCCGAAGAGGCCGAGCCTCTGGCCGAACAGTTGCGCGAGCAGGGGTTCGAGGCGGAGGGCGTCGGCGTGGATCTGCGCGATCCCGCCGACGTGGCCCGAGTCGTCGCGGGGGTCGGCGAGCGGCACGGCCGCATCGACGTGCTGCACTTCAATCCCAGCGTCTTCCGCGAGGCCGATCCGTTGCGGCTGTCGGTCGCCGAGTTGCTCGAGGACCTCACCGTGGGCGCCGGGGCGCTGCTGCCCGCCGTGCAAGCGGCGCGTCCCTTCCTGTCCGAGGGTGCCCGCGTGCTGGTCACCGGCAGCGCGGCAGCGGACAAGCCCTGGCATCGGGCCGCTTCGCTCGGTGTCCAGAAGGCGGCGGTGCGCAACCTGGTGACCAGCGTGGACGCCACCCTCGCGCCCGAGGGCATCCGAGCGGTCGCGGTGCAGATCAACGGCGTTTTCGGCGAGGGAGCGTTCACCCGGGACCGGGTCGCCGGGGCGCTGTACGCGGCGGCCACCCGCCCCGCCGAGGGATGGACGCCGCACGTCTCCTACGACGGCTGACCTACCTGAGCCGGATCGCCGCGAACTCGATGGGCAAGTGCGCGGGCCCGCGCAGATTGACGTGCTCCCGATACGGTGGCGGGTCGACCGTCAGCCTCGGTGACTCGACTCGTTGCGCGAACCGGGTCAACGCCACCCGCGCCTCCAAGCGGGCCAGGGGAGCGCCGACGCAGAAGTGAGCCCCGAGGCCGAAGGCCAGATGGCGGTTCTCGCGCGCCGGGTCGAATCCGTCGGGGTCGCCGAACATCGCGGGGTCGCGGTGCGCGGCGGCGATCAGCAGCACCACCAGATCGCCGCGCTGAATGTCCGCGCCTCCGATGGTCAGATCGTCGGCGGCGATGCGCGGGATCAACTGGACCGGCGGGTCGAAGCGCAGCGTCTCCTCGACGACGCCGGCCGCGCGGTCCGGTTCCGCGCGGAGGGCGGCGAGTTCGTCCGGCCTGCGCAGCAGGGCGAGGGTCGCGTTGGCGATCAGGTTGACCGTCGTCTCGTGCCCGGCGACCAGCAGCAGCGCGCAGGTCGAGATCAGTTCCGCATGGGTGAGCACGTCTCCGGCGTCTTCGGCGGCGATGAGTTCGGACAGCAGATCGGGGCCGGGAGTGTGGCGGCGGCGGTCGGTGAGTTCTTCGAAGTAGGCGTACAACTCGGTCCCGGCGCGCTGGATCTCCGCCGGGTCGGCGCGGAATTGGGCGGCCGCGCGAGAAGTCGGGTCGAGCGTGCGGGACAGCAGGGCGGACCAGGCGCTGAGCTTGGCTTCGTCCGCCAGCGGGACGCCGAGTAGTTCGCAGATCACGGTCACCGGCAGGGGATAGGCGAAGTGATCGACGGCGTCGAAGCCTCCCGCGCGGGCGCGCTGGTCGAGCAGGTCGTCGACGATCTCGATGATCCGAGGCTCCAGTTGCCGGACGACGCGTGGGGTGAACGCCTTGGACACCAGGCGGCGCAGGCGAGTGTGATCGGGCGGATCCAGGAACAAGAACGAGGGTTTCGCTTGGGCCGCACCGTCTTCCCGCGTGCCGTCGTGGATCGGCATCGAGCCCAGCTGCAACCGGGCCAGCGACCGGTCGACGCTCGCGCGTGGATCGCGCAGCACGGCGGCGCAGTCGGCGTAGCGGGTGAGCACGACGACCGGAGCCGTGCCGATCCGGAACGCACCGGAGTCACGCAGCCGCGCGAAGACGGGGTACGGGTCCGGCCGCACGGCGGGGTCGAGCAGGCGCACGTAGTCGTCGGTCGGGTGGTTCGTGGTCGTCATCGACACTCCCAGCTGTCCGGCCCGGAGCGGGCACCGGTCTTGTTCGGTATTATTCCGATACCGTCGGTAGGAAAGCAATACCGATGCGGGATGCGAAAATGTCGCCATGACACTGCGGCGCCCGGTCGACGATTCGGTCACCCGCGTCGTCGAACTACTCGGCGACCGGTGGACCATCCTGCTCATCGCCGAGGCGTTCTTCGGGGTGCACCGCTTCAGCGATTTCGCGCGCAATATCGGCATCACCAACCGCAACCTGCTCACCAGCCGCCTGCGCATGCTGATCGACGCGGGCATCTTCACCCGCACCGACCACGGCGGCGGCCGGGTCGACTATCACCTCACCGCAGCGGGCCGCGAACTGTATCCGATCGTCACCGCGATGATGGTGTGGGGCGACAACCACCTGACCGGGCCGGAGGGCAGGCCGATCGTCCTGGAACATCGCACCTGCGGACACGAGACCTCGCCCATGCTGGTCTGCGACCACTGCCGCGAACCGATCGATCCGCGCGATGTGGAACCCAAGGCCGGGCCCGGCTTCCACCAGCCACCCGGGGCCGAACAAGCAGGTTGAGGGATGTGTGAACCCGGACTGGCCCGCGCTCAATCCAGCTGGTTGACGAACGCCTCGGCCAAGTACAGCGGTAGGAGTAGGTAGTACAGCAGCATCGCCATCGAGCCGGCTCCGATCGTCAACGCGGGTCCCACGCGGTGCCGTCGCGGGAACGTCGCGCAGGGATGGGAGACCGGGTGGTCTCGCGAGTGCAGGAATGTAGTGCAGCTTCCCACCATCGGCAACACCGGGCAGCGTGTCGGCTCTAGTGGAGCGCGCTGCCCTGCACCCACTGCTCCCAGGGCACACCCCAGTCACCGTTCTGCCAGGCCTCCAGCGGGGCTCCGCCCGTGTTGCGGATCTCCACCACGTCACCGGGGACGGCGAAATTGAAGAACCACTGGGCGTTCTCGCCGCTGAGGTTGAGGCAGCCGTGCGAGACGTCGGTGTTGCCCTGGGCCCAGACGGTGGAGTCGAGCTGGTGCAAATAGATGCCGTCGGTGCTGATCCGGGTGGCCCAGCCGATGGCCTCCTTGTAGCCGAGCCGGGAGTTGATCGGCAGGCCGTAGGTGGAGGAGTCCATGATCACCGGATTGGCCTTGTCCATCACCGTGTAGATCCCGGGCTGGGTCCAGAACGTGATCGTCTTGCCTCCGACGACCTCGCTGCCGCCCCTGCCCATCGAGGTCGGCATGGTGCGGATCAGCCTGCCGTTCTCGAAGACCTGGACCTGTTTGGTGTTGTCATCGGCGATCGAGACGTGCGCCGCGCCGATGGTGAACGTGGTCTTGGTGTCCTCTTGGCCGTAGAGCCCGCGGCCGAGTTCCTGGCCGTAGACGTTCGCCGCCACGCTGACCTTGGTGCCCGGCGAGTAGTACTCCCTCGGACGCCAGTGCGCGTTGCGGTCGTCCAGCCAGTACCAGGAGCCCTCCACCGGCGGATCGGTGGTGACCGCGAGGCGCTTCTCCGCCGCGGCGTGGTCGGGAATGTTCTCGTCGAAGTGCGCCACCACCACGGTGCCCACGCCGAACGTGCCGCCGTCGGACAGTGGCGTGCCGCCCGTGGTGGTCAGTGACACCTTCGTCTGGTTGTTGGGGGTCAGCGTGGAGAAGGTCGAGGTGGTCGGGCCGGTTCTGCCGGTGATGCTCAAACCCTCCGCGGTCACGGTGTAGGTGCGGCCGTAGCCGAGCGGCTCGGTGGGTTTCCACGCCGTCTTGTCCGGCGTCATGATCCCGTCGACCGTCTTGCCCTGCTCGTTGGTCATGGTGACCCGGGTCAGCTGGCCGTCGGCGGTGCTCACCTGCACCGGCGCCAGCGGATCGACATTGCCCGCGCCCGAGGAGGGCGTGATCGTGATCGGCGCGGGCGCTGGGCCCGCCGCACCCGGTGTCTTCCCCGGCCCCGACGAGGACGAGCACGCCGCCACGAGCACCGCCATGATCAGGGCGAACCCCGCGACGATTCCGGATCGGACGCGACTGGTCGCCATGAAATCTCCTGTATCCGCCCAGCGCAACGAATGGCGCACCCGCGCCTGTCTATCCCCCTCGCAGTTTACCGACCCGTTTCGCGCGCGAACCCGTGCGGAGCGGGCCCACGGCAGACTCCCAGCCACTACACAGGAAGGGCCTCGGCGGAAAACCGCTGGCTCCCGGGCGGTCGACCTTTCTACCGTCGCGGGGTATGGAGATCGACTACCGATGGCGAGGCGCTCTGAGCGACAGCGAACTGGCCGACTTGACGCGATCGCACGGCGGCGACGCGGACCCGGGATGGTGGGACCGCGCGGCGCGGCACAGCCTCGGCTGGGTCACCGCCCGGACCGGCGCTGACGCGCTCGCCGGTTTCGTCAACGTGGCGTGGGACGGCGGCGACCACGCGTTCCTGCTCGACCCGAAAGTGCGGTCCGAATGGCAGCACCGAGGCATCGGCACCGAACTCGTCGCCAGGGCCGCGCACGGCGCCGGGGCGGCGGGCTGCACCTGGTTGCACGTCGATTTCGAGGATCGCCTCGCGCCGTTCTACTTCGATGCCTGCGGTTTCCGCGCCACGACAGCCGGACTTCTGCGACTGCGCGGCCACGGCTGACGGCCGAAAGTACCGATCGGGACCGCGCCGGTGCGTGCCATGCTGAGGGCCGGAGTCGACCGAGGGGAACGAATGCAGAATCGCCCATCGGCAGCGGAGTTGCTGGACTCGCTCGCCGAGCTGCTCGAGGAGACGCTGCTACCCGCCCTGCCCGCGGGGTTGCAGCACAAGGCGCGGGTGGGGGCCAACCTCGCCAGGATCGTGCGCAGGGAGATCGAATCGGGCCCCGGAGCCGCCGAGCGGGAGCGCGAGCTGCTCGCCGCGGTGGCCGAGGGCGATGACGAGCGACTCTGGGCGGCCCTGGTCTCCGTCGTGCGGGCGGATCTGGCGATCGCCAAGCCGGGCTACGACGCGTGGGCGGCCGAGTGAGCGCCGATCCGGCGCGCGGCTTGGCCGAATTCCTCGGGTCGGGAACCCGCGAGGTGACGGTGTCGAACCTCGAATACCTCTTCGCGGGCGCCCGCCGCCGCAACGTCGCCTTCGAGGCCGATCTGGGCGGCGGGACGCGTCGCCTGGTCGCGACCATCGTGCCGAGCTCGATCGAGCTGGTTCCGGTGGACGTGGAGGCCGCCGTCCGGGAACTGGCGCGCACGCACGGTGTTCCGGCGCCGCCCGTGGTGGCGATCTGCACCGACGCCGCCTATGTCGGGGGCCCGTTCGTGATCTCCGAGCGCGTCGATGGAGAAACCGTGCCGCGCAAGGTGTTACGGCTGGTCGAGGCGTCGGATATCGGCGAACGGGTCGCCGAGCAATTGGGCGAGGCCATGGGGCGTCTGCACGCGATCGACCCGGCGGACGCGCCCGCACGGCTGCCCGTCGCGGCGGCCGATCCCGAGCGCCAGCTGATCGAGGCCGACGAGCAGGTGCGCGCACTCCTGCCGGACCGCCCGGTGTTCGCCCTCGCGCTGCGCTGGCTGGAACGCCACTGCCCGCCCGCGCCGCCACGCACCGCGCTGCTGCACACCGACCTGCGCAACGGCAACATCGTCGTCGGTCCCGACGGCCTGCGCGCCGTGCTCGACTGGGAAGGCGCGCAGCGTCAGGGTGATCCGATGCGCGACGTGGCTTGGCCCGCGCTGCGCATGTGGCGCTTCCGCGCGGACGACCGCGAATTCGGCGGCCTGGCGGGCCGCGAGGCGTTCGTGCGCGGCTACCACCGCGGTGGCGGGAGCTTCGACGAAGACCGGTTCCGCTGGTGGAAGGTGCTGTGCACGCTCGGCTGGGGCGTCGGACTGGCCGGGCAGGCCGCGGCCCATCTGGACGGCAGTGTGCGCGACATCGTGATGGCGGCCAGCGGACGCCGCGTGTCGGAAATCGAATGGGACCTGCTGATGCAGATCCGACCCACTGCGAAAGGCTGAATGCCCGATGGATTTCGAGCTACCTGCGGAACTGGTCGATTACCTCGCCGAACTCGACGCGTTCATCGATCGGGAGATCACCCCGCTCGAGCAGGCCGACGACAACATCCGCTTCTTCGACCACCGCCGTGAGGACGCCCGCACCGACTGGGAGCGCGGCGGCCTGCCGAATGGGGAGTGGGAGGAACTGCTGGCCGAGGTCCGCAGGCGCGCCGACGCCGCCGGTCACCTGCGCTACGCGTTCCCAGCGCACTACGGCGGGCGGGACGGCACGAACCTCGGCATGGCGGTGATCCGCGAGCACCTGGCCCGGCGTGGCCTCGGATTGCACTGCGATCTGCAGAACGAGCACGCCATCGTGGCCAACAATGTCGGCCTGTTGCTCATGCTCGAGTACGGCACGCCCGAGCAGCAGGCGGAGTGGGTGGACGGACTGGCCTCGGGAACGAAGTTCTTCGCCTTCGGCATCACCGAGCCCGAGCACGGCTCGGACGCGACGCACATGGAGACCTCGGCGGTCCGCGACGGCGACGACTGGGTGATCACCGGGCGCAAGACTTGGAACACCGGTGTGCACATCGCCGACGCCGACTTGATCTTCGCGCGCACCTCGGGCGGCCCCGGCGACGCGACGGGCATCACGGCGTTCCTGGTGCCCACCGACGCACCCGGGTTCGTCGTCGAGGAGTACCTCTGGACCTTCAACATGCCCACCGACCACGCCCGGGTCGCGCTGGACGGCGTCCGGGTCCCGGGCTCCGCCGTCTTCGGCGGCGAGGGACGCGGCTTGGCGGTGGTCCAGCACTTCTTCAACGAGAACCGCATCCGCCAGGCCGCGTCCAGTCTGGGCGCGGCGCAGTACTGCATCGACCAGTCGGTGGCCTACGCCAAACAGCGCAAGCCCTTCGGCAAGCCGCTGGCCACCAACCAGGCGATCCAGTTCCCCTTGGTGGAACTGCACACCCAGTGCGAGATGTTGCGCGCCCTCATTCACAAGACCGCGTGGTCGATGGACACCTACGGCACGTTCGCCGTATCCGAGCAGGTCTCGATGTGCAACTACTGGGCCAACCGGTTGTGCTGCGAGGCCGCCGACCGCGCGATGCAGGTGCACGGCGGCCTCGGCTACTCCCGGCACAAGCCGTTCGAGCACATCTACCGCCACCACCGGCGCTACCGGATCACCGAGGGCGCCGAGGAGATCCAGATGCGCCGCGTCGCGGGCTACCTGTTCGGCTTCATGGGCAGCAAAGCGCCGAAGGGCGTGTGAGCCGGGTCAGAGGCGGCGGATCCGGGCCAGCCACGCGGCGGCGTCGACCTGGCCGGACTCGGAGATCTCCAGGTCCGTCGCTTCTTGCGCGACCAAATCGGTGACCCGTCCGCGGTACTGGGTCGCTCGTAGGTCCTCCACCGACCAGCCGTCGCGGAACGACTCCCGGATCAACGTGTCGCTGATCCGCGGCCCGAACCCCGGCTCGACATCCGAGAGCGCGAGAACGTAGAGCGTTCCGCCCGGCTTGCAGACGGCGTGCAGGCTGCGGACGTACGCGGCGCGCGCCTCGTCCTCGGTCCCGAAGACGTGGAACAGCGCGCTGTCGACGACGGTGTCGAACGCGGGCGCGGAGCCGGGCGGGTCACCGGAGAAGTCCGGCCGGTCGCCGAGGGCCAGCGCGTCGGCCACCTCGAACACGGCCGACGGCACACCCTGTTCGGCCGCGTTGGCGCGCGCGTACGCCACCGCGCTCGGCGACATGTCGACGCCCCGCACGTCGTATCCGAGGCGGGTCAGCAGGATCGTGTGCTCACCCGCGCCGGAGCCCGGGTCGAGCACGCGTCCGGTGATGCCGCCGTCCTGCTCGAGCGCGACGATTGCCGGTTGCGGCTCGCCGATCACCCAGGGTGCGGTGTCGTTGTCATAGACGGTGTTCCAGAAATCAGCTGGACGAGTCATGCCACCATGCTTCATCCTCAACCGCCGTTGAGGTCAACCCGACGCGGCCGGGATTGTGCGAGGTCCGGACCACGTACGCTGCGTCGACGCGATGGTCGCGGGTACGCGCCGGGTATGAGCACACCGAATATCGATCCCGAAACGGCGGAGTCGATGCAGCAGGACGCGGATTTCGCCGAGGAGCACACCAAACCGACGCACGCCGACGAGCACCCGGCCGGTGAGCAGCTCGAGACCGATGAGTCGACCCCGCGCGGCCACGGCGGAATGGATCGGTGAGCACGGCGTGGCACGGTTCCACGCGGAAACCGTGCCACGCGCCCGCGCTCAAGCGATGGCGACCATCCGGGCCGCGTTGGCGGATTCGTCGTCGGCTGCCTGATTGGCGGCCAGTTCGGCGCGCACCCGCTCGCGGTACCGGGTGATCTCCCGCTCGGTCGCGGCGGCGTCCCAGCCGAGGTGCCCGCCGATCAGCCAGGCCACCTCGGGCGCGGCGGCCAGACCGCGGTCGGCGGCCTCGATGGAGACGCGGGTGCGGCGGGTGAGCACGTCGTCCAGGTGCAGAGCGCCTTCGTGCGTCACCGCGTACACCGCCTCCGCACCGAGGTACTCCGGCGCGCCGGTGATTGGACGGCCCAGGTCCGGTTCGCGGGCGATCAGGTCGAACAGGTCGGTGATCGCCGAGCCGTAGCGGCCGAGCAGGCGCTCGACCGTCGCCCGCGGCAGGCCCGCGCGTTGCGCCAGGCTGTCGAGGTCGGCCGCGAGTTCCTGGTAACCCACCGCGCCGAGGATCGGCAGGTGCTCGGTCACCGACGGCGCGACCGCGCGGCCCAGTCCCGCCACCGCCGCGTCCACGACGTCGGCGGCCATCACCCGGTAGGTGGTGTACTTGCCGCCCGCGATCACGAACAGACCGGGAGCCGGTTCGGCGACCGCGTGCTCCCGCGAGAGCGTCGCGGTGTCGGCCGACGCGCCGGACAGCAGCGGGCGCAGCCCCGCGTACGTGCCGACGATGTCGTCGCGGGTGAGCGGCTCGCGCAGCACCTGGTTGACGTGGTCGAGCAGGTATTGCACGTCGGCGTCGCTGGCGGCCGGATGGTCCTTGCTCAGCGACCAGTCCGTGTCGGTGGTGCCGATGATCCAGTGGCCGTGCCACGGGATGACGAAAAGCACGCTCTTCTCGGTGCGCATGATCAGGCCGGTGTCCAGATGCAGGCGATGACGCGGCACCAGGATGTGCACGCCTTTCGACATGCGGACGTGGAACGGGAACTCGACGCCGGTCATCCGGTTCATCTCGTCGGTCCACACGCCGGTGGCGCTGATCACCCGGCGCGCGCGCACCGTGTGCACCCGGCCGGTTTCCAGGTCGGTGACCTCCGCGCCGACGACGCGCTCACCGTCGCGCAGCAGCGCCGTCACCTTGGTGCGGGTGAGCACGGTCGCGCCGTGCTGGGCGGCGGTGCGCGCGATCATCATCGTGTGCCTGGCGTCGTCGACCTGCGCGTCGAAGTACCGGATCGCTCCGGTCAGCGCGTCCTCGCGCAGCGCGGGCGCCAGCTCCAGCGCGCGGGTGTGCGACAGGTGCCGATGCATCGGCAAGGCGCGAGCACCGCCGATCGTGTCGTACAGGGCGACGCCCGCGCCGATGTAGGCGCGTTCCCAGACGCGATGGCGTAGCGGCAGCAAAAACGACACCGGCCGCACCAGGTGCGGGGCCAGCCGGCGCAACAGCAGGCCGCGTTCCTTCAGCGCCTCCCGCACCAGCCAGAAGTCCAGCTGCTCCAAGTAGCGCAGCCCGCCGTGGATGAGCTTGCTGGAGCGGCTCGAGGTGCCTGCCGCGAAGTCCCTGGCCTCCACCAGGGTCACGGTGAGGCCGCGGGCGGCGGCGTCGAGGGCGGCGCCCGCGCCGACCACGCCGCCGCCGATGACGAGTACATCGATCTCGGTGTCGCCGAGTGCGTTCACCGCGCGGGCGCGGTACTGGGCGTCCAATCGTGCGGACACAGCGGTATCTCTCCTTGTTTCGGGGTTATTCGGGTAGGACGGCGTCGCCCCTCATTCGTCGACGTCGATCCAGTCGAGGGTGCGGGCGACGGCCTTCTTCCAGCGCGCGTAGCCACGCTCGCGCTGTTCCTCCGACCAGGTCGGATGCCAGCGCTTGGCTTCGTTCCAGTTCTGTTCCAGCTCGTCGGTGTCGTTCCAGAAGCCGACCGCGAGCCCCGCCGCGTAGGCCGCGCCGAGCGCGGTGGTCTCGGCGACCACCGGACGCGACACCGGCACACCGAGGAAGTCGGCCTGCAGCTGCATGCACAGCTCGTTTGCGGTGACGCCGCCGTCCACCCGCAGCACGTCCAGCCGCACTCCGGAGTCGGCCTGCATCGCCTCGACCACGTCGCGGGTCTGGTAGCAGATCGATTCCAGCGTCGCCCGCGCGAGATGGGCGTTGGTGCTGTAGCGGGACAGACCGACGATCGCGCCGCGCGCGTCCGAGCGCCAGTACGGCGCGAACAGTCCGGAGAACGCGGGCACGAAATACACCCCGCCGTTGTCCTCGGCCTGCCGGGCGAGCGATTCGCTCTGCGCCGCGCCGGAGATGATGCCCAGCTGGTCGCGCAGCCACTGCACCGCCGAGCCGGTCACCGCGATGGAACCTTCCAGCGCGTACACCGGCTTCTCCCCGCCCAACTGGTAGGCCACCGTGGTCAGCAGGCCGTGCTGTGAGCGCACGATCTCGGTTCCGGTGTTGAGCAGCAGAAAGTTGCCGGTGCCGTAGGTGTTCTTCGCCTCGCCGGGACGGAAGCAGACCTGTCCGACGGTGGCGGCCTGCTGATCGCCGAGCACGCCCGCCAGCGGCACCACGCCGCCGAACGGTCCGTCGGCGCGGGTGGCGCCGAACAGTTCCGGGTTGGCCGAGGGAGCGATCCGGGGCAGCATCGCGCGCGGCACCCCGAACAGGGACAGCAGTTCGTCGTCCCAGTCCAGAGTCTCCAGATTCATCAGCATGGTGCGGCTGGCGTTGGTCGGGTCGGTGACGTGCACGCCGCCGTCGACGCCGCCGGTCAGCTGCCACAGCAGCCAGGTGTCGGTGGTGCCGAACAGCGCGTCGCCGCGTTCGGCGTCCTCCGCCACCCCGGGGACGTTGTCCAGGATCCAGCGCAGCTTGCCGCCGGAGAAGTAGGTGGCGGGCGGCAGGCCCGCCTTGCGCCGGATGATGTCGCCGTGCCCGGCTCGTTCCAGTTCGGCGGCGATCCGGTCGGTGCGGGTGTCCTGCCAGACGATCGCGTTGCAGTACGGCCGCCCGGTCTTGCGGTTCCACACCACCGTGGTCTCGCGCTGGTTGGTGACGCCGACCGCGGCCAGGTCGCTCGCGACCAGATCGGCCTTGGTCAAGGTGGTCTGGATGACCGCGCGGGTGCGCTCCCAGATCTCGGTCGGATTGTGCTCCACCCAGCCCGGGCGCGGCAGGATCTGCTCGTGCTCGAGCTGGTGGCGGGCGACCTCGTTGCCACCGTGATCGAACACCATGAAGCGGGTGCTCGTGGTGCCCTGGTCGATGGCGCCGACGTACTGGCTCATCGCGGTCCTTTCGGGAAATTACTGGGAAAGAGCGGGATTCAGAACAGGAACTGCGCGGCGAGTCCGGCCAGCGCGCCGCCGAGCAGCGGGCCGAGCACCGGCACCCAGGCGTAACCCCAGTCGGAGTCCTTGCCGTGCGGTGCGGCGTCGGGCGATTCGGCCGGAGCGGGCGCACCCGCGCCCACGGGGACCAGGACCGCGTCGGCGGGGGCGGGCTTGCTCACCGGCAGCAGCGCGTGCGCGATGCGCGGACCGAGATCGCGAGCGGGGTTGATGGCGTATCCGGTCGGCCCGCCCAGGGAGGCGCCGATGCCGACGACCAGGAGCGCGGCGGCGGCCGGGCCGAGCCCGCTCGGGGTGTGGCCGAAGGTGAGGATCACCAGGACGAGGATGAAGGTGCCGATCACTTCGGTGACGAAGTTCCAGCGCAGGGCGCGAATCGCGGGGCCGGTGGCGAACACCGCGAGCTTCTTCTCCTCGTCGGTCTCGGCGTCGAAGTGGCGCTTGTAGGCGACGTAGGCCACGGTCGCGCCGAGGAACGCGCCGGCGAATTGGCCGCTCAGGTACGCGAGTGTCGTCGAGCCGGAGATCGCGATGCCGGGGGCGAACTCGTCGGCCCCGCTGAACAGGATGCCGACGGTGACCGCGGGGTTGAGATGGCCGCCGGTCTTGTAGGCGACGTAGACGCCCGCCAGGACCGCGAACCCCCATCCCATGTTGATCAACAGCCAGCCGCCGTCCAATCCCTTGGACTTCGCCAGCAGTACGTTCGCGACCACACCGACCCCGAGCAGCACCAGCACGCCTGTGCCGAGTGCTTCACTGAGGAAGATCGAGCCGAAGTTCATCGTTGAGCCTCCGTTTCGCCCCGCAGGTCGCGGGCGCGACCGTGCGTGAAACGGAAACTACGGCGGGATGCGGAACCCGGATACAGCTGCCGTTCGACAATGTCGAACGCCTCGACTGGTTGCCGGAAGGCGGCGACGCTACCGTCCGACGCGCGAGGAGGATGTATGGCGCAGCTCACACTGGGTTTCAATGATGTTGCTCAGGTATCACCAGCCGTTCGACATTGTCGAATCACGACACGGGTAGGTTCCCCGATATGCCAGGTGCGATCCAATCGATCGAGCGGGCGGCGGCCGTTCTGCGGCTGCTGGCCCGCGGCTCAGGGCGGCTCGGCGTCGGCGACATCGCGGGCGCGCTCGACCTGCCCAAGCCGACCGCGCACGGCATCCTCCGCACGCTGCAAGGCGTCGGCTTCGTCGAACAGGATCCGGCCACCGGCAAGTACCAACTCGGCGCGGCGCTGCTGCACCTGGGCACCAGCTATCTCGACGCGAACGAGTTGCGCTCCCGCGCGATCAACTGGGCCGACGCGCTGGCGGCGCGCACCGGCGAATCGGTGCGGATCGGCGCGCCGATGGACGGCGCGGTGGTCGTGGTGCATCACGTGTTCCGGCCGGACAATACCCAGCAGGCGCTCGAACTCGGCGAACTGCTGCCGCCGCACGCCACCGCGCTGGGCAAGGTCCTGCTCGCCTACGACGCCGAGCTGGCCGCCACGACGCGCCGCGCCGAGCTGGCCCCGCTCACACACCGCACCCTGGTCGACCGCACCGCGCTCGCCAGGGCGCTGGGCGGCGTCCGGCAGGCCGGATGGGCGGGCGACACCGAGGAATTCCGGACGGGCGAGGCGGGTATCGCGGCGCCGATCCGGGCGCCCGGTGGCCTCGTGGTCGGCGCCATCGGCATCACCGGCGCGGTGGACCGGCTCTGTGACGCCCAGTTGCGGCACCGGCCCGCGCTGGTCGGTCAGGTGCTCGACGCCGCACGGGCGGTGTCGCGCGATCTCGGTACGAGTCACTGACTTTCGTCCCCGCGGTGACCGTCCGATGTCGATCAGGAGCAGCCGAGCATGAAGCAGCGTTACGTGCTGGCCATCGACCAGGGCACCACCTCCACGCGGTGCATCCTGTTCGACCAGCGTGCCCGGCTCGTCGGCGTCGCGCAGCGCCCGCACCGGCAGCACTATCCGCGGCCGGGCTGGGCGGAGCAGGACGCGCTGGAGATCTGGCGCAATGTCGAGCGGATCGTGCCGCAGGCCCTGCGGGATTCCGGTGTGACGGCCGACCGGATCGCCGCGCTGGGCATCGCCAACCAGCGCGAGACCACCGTGGTGTGGGACCGCCGCACCGGCACGCCGATCGGACGCGCCATCGTCTGGCAGGACGTGCGCACCGAGGAACTGGTCCGCGAGCTCGGGGACAAGCCGGGCGCCGACCGGATCCGCGAGCTGTGCGGCCTGCCACTGGCCAGCTACTTCGCCGCGCCGCGGCTGCGCTGGATGCTGGACTCGGTGCCAGGTCTGCGCGAGCGCGCGGAACGGGGCGAGGTGCTGTTCGGCACCATGGAGACCTGGCTGATCTGGAACCTCACCGGAGGCCCCGACGGCGGGCTGCATTGCACCGACGTCACCAACGCCAGCCGCACCCTTCTGATGAACCTGCGCACCCTCGCCTGGGACGACGAACTGCTGGAGTTCTTCGGCATCCCCGCCCGCATGCTGCCGCGCATCCAGCCCTCGATCGCGTCCTACGGCAACACGCGCCGGGTCGTGCCCGGCATCCCGATCGCCGCCGCCCTCGGCGACCAGCATGCCGCGTTGTTCGGCCAAACCTGTTTCGCGCGTGGGGAGACCAAGTGCACCTACGGAACCGGCGGCTTCCTCATGATGAACACCGGACGCGACCTGGTGCGTTCCGAGCACGGTCTGCTCACCACGATCGGCTACCAGATCGGCCCCGAGCCGGTCTACGCGCTGGAGGGGCCGATCGCGGTCACGGGATCGCTCGTGCAATGGGTGCGCGACAACATCGGACTGGTCACCAGTGCGCCGGAGATCGAAACCCTCGCGCGCACCGTCGAAGACAACGGCGGCTGCTACGTCGTGCCCGCGTTCTCCGGGCTGTACGCGCCGCATTGGCGCAGCGACGCGCGCGGTCTCATCGCCGGGCTGACCTCCTACATCACCAAGGGCCACATCGCGCGCGCCGTGCTGGAGGCGACCGCTTGGCAGACCCGGGACGTGGTGGAGGCGATGAACGCCGACTCCGGCCTGCAAGCCGCGGCACTGCGCGTGGACGGCGGGATGACCTCGAACAACCTGCTCATGCAGATCGTGTCCGATGTGCTGGATGTTCCGGTGCTGCGTCCGTTCGTCGCCGAGACGGTCTCACTGGGCGCGGCGTACGCCGCGGGCCTCGCCGTGGGGTATTGGCCCGACCTCGAGGGATTGCGCAACAATTGGCGCCTTGCCGCCCAATGGGTTCCGCGCATGGACGCGGAGCTGCGGGAGGACGAGTACGAGAACTGGAAACGCGCGGTCGAGTTGACCTTCGGCTGGGTGCGGTCGAAGAAGCGGGCGCGGCGGTGAGTCCGGGGCCCGGCGCTCGTGTCGGGAGCGTGGGTTAGCGTCGAGAGCATGCGGCTTCACGTGGGATGTGCGATGTGGACGCACGCGGCCTGGCAGGAACGTCAGCTCTCCCCGGGGGAGCGGTTGCGCTGGTACGCCACGTGGTGCAACGCGGTCGAAGGCAATACGACGTTCTACGCAACGCCGTCGCTGCGCACAGTCGAATCATGGGCGGCGCAATGCGATCCCGCGTTCCGCTTCGTGCTCAAGTTGCCCAGGTCGATCACCCACGAACGCAGGCTGACCGGCGTCGAGCAGGAGCTGCGGTCCTTCCGCACCGCGATGGAGCCGCTCGGCGAACGCGTCCACGCCCTGTGGATCCAGCTGCCGGGTTCGTTCGGACCCACCGATCTCGGTGTGCTGGCTGGTTTCCTGCGTGACTTCCCGCGCTCGTACCGGGCCGCCGTCGAGGTGCGTCACCCGGCGTTCTTCGAGGACGAGCAGGCGGCGCGCAGGCTGGAATACGTGCTGTCCAGGGTCGGCGCCGAATGGGTGCCGTTCGACACCACCGTGCTTTTCGACGGTCCGCCCGTCAGCGCGGCGGAACAGGAAGCGGCCGCGAAGAAGCCGCGCGTGCGGCGCAGGATGCGCGCGCTGACCGAATACCCGATCGTGCGCTATCACGGCCGCGACGACGTCCAGCGCACCGTCGACGGCTGGCGGCCGTGGGTCGGCACGGTCGCCGAATGGCTGCGTGAAGGCCGTTCGCCCACCGTGTTCCTGCACACGCCGGACAATGCGGGCTCGCTGGAGCTGGCCCGCCGTTTCCACGACGCGGTCAGGGCCCGGCTGCCCGAGCTCGAGCCGTTGCCCGAGCCCGCCGCCGCCGAGCCCATGACGCTGTTCTGACGGAAAACGCCTCCCGCGGCATCGAGCCGCGGGACCGCGCGGCTCAGGCCTGCAGGCCGACCTCGACCTCCAGGGTGAGCGTGATCTTGTCGCCGATCACCGCGCCGCCGTCGGGCAGCGGCATGTCGATGGTGATGCCGAAGTCGCGGCGGTTGATCACGGTCTTGGCTTCGAAGCCCGCGACCGGCCCCTGGCCCATGCCGGGGTTGACGCCGAGGAACTCCACCTCGAGCGATACCGGCTTGGTGACGCCGCGAATGGTGAATTCGCCGTCCACCACGAAATCGTCGCCGTTCACCCGGAAACCGGTGGACTTGAACGTGGCCACCGGGAACTGCTCGGCCTGGAAGAAGTCCGCGGTGCGCAGGTGGGCGTCGCGCTGTTCGTTGTCGGTGGTGACCGAGTCGACCCGGATCTCGGCCTCGGCCGAGGCGCTGCCGTCCTCGCCGATCACCAGCTTGCCGGAGAAGTCGGTGAAGCGGCCGCGCACCTTGCTGACCATCAGGTGGCGCACCGAGAAGCCGAGCGTGGAGTGGGCGGGGTCGATGGCCCAGGTGCCCGCGGTGAGAGCGTTGGTGGTTCCGGTCGACATGGCGTTCTCCTTGATAGTTGAGATTTGAACTAGTTGGCTGTGAATTGGGGTGGGATCGGTCGGGGGAAGATCAGTGAGTGCCGAGCAGCTGTGCGAACGGTACCGGGTCGTCGTACGGATCGGCGGCACGCGCTCGCGGCGTGTTGGTCAGCGCGGCGGCGAATTCCGCTGCGGCGCGGTCGATCCGAGAGCTCAACCCCTCGGTCGCCGCGGACGCCCAGTCTTCCGACGCCGCGTACACCGCGGTGGGCGCGACCACCGCGTGCAGGTAGCTGAACATCGGTCGCAGCGCGTGTTCCAACGCGAGGGAGTGGCGCGCCGAGCCGCCGGTCGCGCCGAGCAGCACCGGCATCCCTGCCAGCGCGTCCGGTTCCAGTACGTCGAAGAACGTCTTGAACAGGCCGCTGTAGGAGGCGTTGAAGATCGGCGTGACGGCGATCAGGCCGTCGGCGCCTGCCACGGTGTCGAGCGTCGCGCGCAACCCGGTCGGCGCGAATCCGGTCAGCAGGTTGTCGGCCAGATCCCGCGCGTGCTCGCGCACCTCGACCACGTCGACGGTCGCGTCCGCGCCGGACGCGGACAGCGCCGCCGCGGTGGCCGCGGTGAGCCGGTCGGCGAGCAGCCGGGTCGACGAGGGCTGCGACAGGCCCGCGGAGACGACGGCGATGCGGGTCATCGGGTCGCCTCAACGGCAGCGTCGCGGGCGGCGACCAGGCTCGCGTGCGTCGGGGCGTCCGGCACGTGCGCCGGGCGCAGGGCCGCGAACTCTTTGCGCAGCACCGGCACCACTTCCTCGCCGAGCAGGTCCAGCTGCTCGAGCACGGTCTTCAGCGGAAGGCCCGCGTGGTCCATCAGGAACAGTTGGCGCTGGTAGTCGCCGAACGTTTCGCGGAAGGTGAGCGTCTTGTCGATGACCTGCTGCGGGCTGCCCACGGTGAGCGGGGTCTGCTCGGTGAATTCCTCCAGCGACGGGCCGTGTCCGTACACCGGCGCGTTGTCGAAGTAGGGGCGGAACTCGCGCACCGCGTCCTGGGAGTTCTTGCGCATGAACACCTGTCCGCCCAGGCCGACGATCGCCTGGTCGGCGGAGCCGTGGCCGTAGTGCTCGTACCGCTGCCGGTACAGCCGGATCAGTCGCTGGAAGTGCTCCTTCGGCCAGAAGATGTTGTTGGCGAAGAAGCCGTCGCCGTAGTAGGCCGCCTGCTCGGCGATCTCGGGGCTGCGGATCGAGCCGTGCCAGACGAACGGCGGAACGTCGTCCAGCGGGCGCGGTGTGGAGGTGAACGACTGCAACGGCGTCCGGAATTTGCCTTCCCAGTCGACCACGTCTTCGCGCCAGAGCCGATGCAGCAGGTGGTAGTTCTCGATGGCCAGCGGGATGCCGTCGCGGATGTCCTTGCCGAACCACGGGTAGACCGGGCCGGTGTTGCCGCGGCCGAGCATGAGGTCGACGCGCCCCTCGGCCAAGTGCTGCAACATCGCGAAGTCCTCGGCGATCTTCACCGGATCGTTCGTGGTGATCAGGGTCGTCGCGGTGGAGAGCTGGAGCCGCTCGGTCCGCGCCGCGATGTAGCCGAGCATCGTCGTCGGCGACGACGGCACGAACGGCCGGTTGTGGTGCTCGCCGGTGGCGAACACGTCCAGACCGACCTCCTCGGCCTTGCGCGCGATCGTCACCATGGCGGTGATGCGTTCGTGCTCACTCGGCGTCCGGCCGGTCGTGGGGTCGGTCGTCACATCACCGACCGTGAAGATTCCGAACTGCACGACGCCTCCTTCGTTCTCAGTCTGACTCAATTTGGTGGATATGGCAACCAAAGGAACCGGGTGGGGTGCCCGAGTATTCCCCGCGCGGCGGTGTGACGCCGGTTACGGCAGGTATTCCGCCAGCCAGGTCCTGGTGAGTTCGCGGGTGACCCGCGCGCCCGTGTCGAGTTCGGTGGTGCCGAAGGCGTGTTCCACGTAGGGCAGCTCGACGTAGCGCTGCGGGACGCCCGCGGTCTCGAGCGCGGCGGCGTAGGCCGCGGTGTGCTCGGCGCGCACCAGGTGATCGCTGGACCCCTGGATCAACAGGGTGGGTGGGGAGGCTGCGCTGACGTGCGGAGCGGAGCTCGTCGCGGTGTAGCGCTCGGGATACTGCTCGGGCGTACCGCCGAGATACTGCCGGGCCGCGTCGACGCCGAGCGCGGTCTCGGTGCCGGAAGCGGTGAGATCGACCGCCGGGTACAGCGCGACCGCGGCGCGCACCTCGGGCAGCTCCTCCGCGCTGCCACAGCTGGGCCGCAAGGCGTTCGCGTTGATCTTGTTCGCGACGTTGACGGCCAGATTGCCGCCCGCGGACTCACCGAACGTGGCGATCCGCCGCAGGTCCCAGTTGTACCGCTGCGCGTTCGCGGCGGCCCAGGTCAGCGCGCAGGCGACGTCGGCGTCCGCGGTGTCCCAGCGGTGCTCGGTCGCGCCGGAGAGGCGGTAGTCGACGTCGAGGACGGCGTATCCGTTGTCGGCCAGCCAGGTCGTGTAGGCGTCGGTGCCGCGGCTGCCCGCGACGAACGCGCCGCCGTGGATGCTCACCACCAGTGGGGCCGGGGCCGGTCCCGGGGCGGGCAGATACAGATCCGCCTGGATCGGCTGCCCGTCGACGGTCGCGTAGGTGACGGTCTCGTCCGGCGCGTCACCGACGGTGCTGAACGGGACGGCCGGGGCGAACGGAACCCAGACGCCCGCCGCGTCGTGCGCCGCGAACACCAGCGTCGCGCTCGTGACGACGGACAGCACCAGGCCGACGACGGCCACGCCGGTCACCGCGGCCGCCGGGCGCCGTCCCCGGTCGCCGGAGCGAAGCGCGGTGAGCGCGAGCCCGGTCGCGGCCACCGCCAGCACCATGTTCCACGAGCCGAGCGCGTCACGGACCGAGCCGAGCAAGAGCACCGCCGACTGCACGATCGCGTTGCCCAGCAGCGGCATCATCCAGGAAACCGGCAGGATCGCGATCAATTGGCCGAGCGCGAGATACGCGGCGAGGACTCCGGCGGATACCAGCAGCGCGAGGCGGGCCAGGCGACGCGGGGTCGCGGATTCTCCGGGCACGGTCACATCCGCTCCTGGCTCGTCTGTCATCCAAGGTCTCCGTTTCCGGGTCGGGGCTGCCCTCCAACCTAGGTCGGTCTTCGTGCGTGCCGGATGCGGGTGCTGGTGAGTCGGGGCGGAATCGGGTAGCCGACTACGCGCGTTTTCCCGTGTCTCGTCCGCAGAATCGGTCGCCACAGGGTTTCGACATCGGGGTTTCGAAGGGATTTGCATGGCTGGTTATCACGATTGGTTGGCGCCTGCTCCGAATCCGGAGCCGCCCTTGGACAGCCGCGGGCACGCCGAAGTTCGCGATCCTGCGCCCGCTCGGGTGCTACCGTGCCGCACGCGGCCGCGCGCCGTGTCCGGCCGGTCGAGTGCCGGGATCCGTAGCGCGGTGCGGCGCAGTCATGCGTCCGCCGCGCAGGCGGGGGACGAAACCCGCTCGGCGGCACGCCGGTTCGCCGAGTCGGCGGTGCGCATCGTCCTCGAGGTACTCGACCGTAGGAGACCCGTACCGCAACTGGCCGCCGTCGCCGACGCCACGGTCGTCGCCGCGGTGCGCACATTGCTCGACGCCGGTCTGGTGCCCGGTCACGCACTCGGCGTCGCGATGCCGATTCGGGTGAGCGTGGCGCTGGTGGATGCCAGGACCGCCGAGGTCTTCGCCGCATATGCCCGCGGCGGTCGACGTTTCGCCGTGGCGGCGAGGATCGTCCGGACGCGCTCGGCGGGCTGGCGGCTGACGGCGCTGCGCATCCGATGACGTGGTGCGTCAGCCGAGCTGGACGGATCGGCGCGCCATGCCGAACCAGTAGCCGTCGATGACGGTGCGCAGCGCGCCGAGGTCGTCTTCGCCCGCGCCGAGTGCGACGAACAGCGGTGCGAAGTGCTCGGCGCGGGGGTGGGCCAGGCGCGCGGCGGGAGCTTTCCGCTCGAAATCGAGCAGTGCGTCCAGGTCGTGTGCGGCCAGCGCGTCGCGGCCCCACTCGTCGAATTCGGCGGTGAAGGAGTGCACGTGTTCGTCGTCGGCCGTCAGGGCACGCAGGTTGTGGGTGAAGAAACCGCTGCCGACGATCAGCACGCCGTCGTCGCGCAGGGGCGCCAGCTTCCGTCCGATGTCCAGCAGCGCCCCAGGGTCCAGCGTCGGCATGGACAGTTGCAACACCGGGACGTCGGCGTCCGGGTACATCTCCTTCAGCGGCACGTAGGCGCCGTGGTCGAGCCCGCGCTCCGGGACGTCGGCCACGGCGACGCCGGGTCCGCGCAACAGGTTTCGCACCTTCTCGGCCAGCTCCGGCGCGCCCGGCGCGGGATAGCGCACCTGGTAGTACCGCTCGGGGAAGCCCCAGAAGTCGTAGACCAGCGGCACCGTCTCGGTGGCGCCGAGCGCGATCGGCGCGGCCTCCCAGTGCGCGGAGACGATCAGGATCGCCCGGGGGCGCGGCAATGCGCCCGACCACGCCGCCAGCTCGGTGGGCCAGCTCGCGTGATCGGCCAGTGGCGGAGCGCCGTGGGAGAGATAGAGCACCGGCATTCTTCCGGTGTTCACGCTGGTCATGGCGCTCCTCCTCGCTCGGCCGCAGGTAGTTCAAATTCGAACTCAACTCTAGCTGATTGTTCAAATTTGAACAATACGGTTAGGGTGGAGCTGTGGAGACCAGGTGGCTGAACGCGCGCGAGATGCAGGTGTGGCACAGCTTCCTCGCGGCGGGCGCGCTGGTGGGCCGTGAGGTGGAACGGCAGCTCAAGCGGGAAGGGCTGTCGCACACACAGTACGAGGTGCTGGTGCGGCTCGCGGACGCGCCGGAGGGCCGCCTGCGGATGACCGAACTCGCGGACGCGCTCTACACCTCCAAAAGCGGGCTGACCTACCAGGTGACGCAATTGGAGAAGGCCGGACTGCTGGTGCGCGAGGCCTGCCCGACCGACGTGCGCGGGGTCATCGCCGTGCTCACCGGCGCGGGCCGGGAACGGCTGGCGCAGATCGCGCCGGACCATGTCGCGACCGTCCGCCGCGTCCTCGTCGACGTGCTCAGCGCCGCTCAGCAGAGCGCCGTCGCGGAGGGCCTGGGCGAGGTCGCGCGGCGGCTCGCGCCCTGACTCAGGCCAGCGACGCCAGCCAGTCGTGCATCCACGACAGCGCGGTCGCGCCGCCGCCGACGCGGTAGCTGCCGTAGGCGGTGTGCGCCTCGGAGCGGTAGAACTGGTCCAGCAACCGGGCCCGTTCCTGGTTCGCCGACTCCGACAACTGGCTCTGCAGCAACGGGATTCCGCCGTTGGACATCAGATCGCCGACGATGGCGCCCATTTCCATCTGGTAGCGCCAGAGATTGGCCGGGTCGGGATGGGAGGTCTGGGCCAGGAAGCCGGCGAACCGGGTCACGAAATCGTCCGACGCCGTGGTGCAGTACAGATCGCCGACCGCGCAGATGGTGCGGGTCTGCGGGCTGACGAAGCCGAAGCCGCCGATGCGGGGACCGCCCGCGCCCGCGCCGCCCACCGGCGGACCGACCAGCGCGTCGGTGGGGGAGCGGCGCGGATCGGAGATGAGTCCGACCGCCGCGATCCGGTACGGCGGCACGACGCCGATCCCGGTGCCGATCTCGGCGGCCAGATCGCCCGCGGCGTCCGCGCCCTGGCTGTAGCCGAGCAATGCGATCTTGGTCGCGCCGCACGCCCTGGCCATCGCTCCGATCATGCCGCGCGCGTTGTCGACGGCCTCGCGTTTGGACGCGCCGTAAACCTCGGTCTCCCAAGGGAAGGCGGTCGCGGCGTAGCTGACGTAGTCGACCCGCACCGAGGACGGCAGGCCGTTGGTGACTCCGGCCAGCATCCCGGGGCCGGGGCGCTCGCCATCGGTGGTGGTTTCCCAGGTGCCCGGGATGGCCACCACGTACATGCTCGGGCACTCGGGCTCGGCGACGGCGGGCCCGCTGCCCGGCCCTACGCACGACAGCGCCATCGCCGTGAAACCGATGGCCGCCGAGATCCACTTCGATCGCATGGCGTTTGCTCCTGGTAGTACAGGCGCCGCAGGCGCTCCCCGGCAGGAAAGGCCTTCGCCGGGCGCCGCGCGGTGGTCGAACCCGGCCCCGTCGAAGGCTGCATTGAGACTCGGTGGTCTCAAAGTGCAGCCAGGATAGCGAGAATGTGTGAGACGGCACAATCCGGAGCGCAAGTGACGCGTATCACAGCGAGTTCGGTCGCCTCGACGCTCTCTGATTGCTAAATGCCCGGTGCGAGCAGAACTGCGATGGCCTGTGCCCATCGGTCGATGGTTGCCGTGGCGGCGCGCTCCGAAGTGCGCAGCGGACGGGACATCGCGGTGCCGCGCAGGATCGCGATGGTGAGATCGCGGACGGCCGGATAGCCGGGGTGGGCGACGAGGCTCGGGCCGAACAGCGCGTCCACCACGCGCCGCAAGTCGCGCCCGGCTTCTCGTTCGGCCACGCGCAACGCCTCGGCAAGCGCCGGATCGGTCCGCGCGGCCGTCCACAGTTCGAACTCGGCTTGCGCCGCCGGTCGCGCCATCGATTCGTAGAGGGCGGTCAAGGCGCGCAGCACGGGATCGGCTCCGTCGCCGAGTCCGGCCGCGATCTCTCGGACCGCCGCTTCGTTGCGCGCGACCAGATGGCCGACCAGGTCGGTGATCAACGCGCCGAGGGTCGGGAAGTGATGCAGCAGCGCTCCGCGGCTGACCTGCGCGGCACGCTGAACGGAGAGGGTGGACAGTGCCCGGTAGCCCTGTTCGGCCAGCAGGTCGGCGGCGGTGTCGAGGATGCGGGCGCGGGTCGCCCGTTTCCGCTCCTCGCGTAGTCCGGCCATTCCGGCTCCCTCCGTCGGCGCGACATTTTCACAGTCAATGTTGACTGTCAATCGGCGTTTGCGCCAGACTGCGGAGACGGGTTCGGGACCAGCGTCGAAGGGAAAGCGATGACCGACAGTGACATCAGGGCCGATGGCGACTCGGGCGCGTGGTATCGCGGGTGGACCGAGCAGCCGGACTCACCGTGGGCCGGACGCCCGGGCCCGGACGACGCAGGCGAGTACCGGACGCTGACTTACGAGCGGGACGGCCGCATCGCGCGCATCACCTTCAACCGGCCGGAGAAGGGCAACGCGATCACGCCCGACACACCGAACGACCTGGCGCACGCGGTGGAACGCGCGGATCTGGACCCGCGGGTGCACGTGATCCTGTTGTCCGGGCGCGGCAAGGGATTCTGCGGCGGATACGACCTGAGCATGTTCGCCGAGCAGAGTTTCGCGGTGGCAGGCGGTCCCGGCGACGCGGCGGGGACGGTCGTCGACCCGGTGGTGCAGGGCCGCAATCACGATCCGGCGCGGACCTGGGACCCGATGATCGACTACGCGATGATGAGTCGGTTCAACCGCGGTTTCGCCAGCCTGATGCACGCGAACAAGCCGACCGTGGCCAAACTGCACGGCTTCGCCGTGGCGGGCGGCAGCGACATCGCCCTGTTCGCTGATCAGATCATCTGCGCCGACGACACCAAGATCGGCTACCCGCCCACCCGGGTCTGGGGTGTCCCGGCGGCGGGCATGTGGGCGCATCGCCTCGGCGACCAGCGCGCCAAGCGTCTGCTGTTCACCGGCGACTGCCTTACGGGCAGGCAAGCGGTCGAATGGGGCCTGGCGATCGAATCCTGGCCGGCCGACGAACTCGACGCGCGCACCGAGGAATTCGTCGCGCGGATCGCGCGCATGCCGATCAACCAACTGATGATGGCCAAACTGGCGCTGAACTCGGCGCTGTACGCCCAGGGTGTGGCGAACTCCGGCATGATCGGCACCGTCTTCGACGGGATCTCCCGGCACACCACGGAGGGTTACGCCTTCCAAACCCGCGCTGCCACCGCCGGTTTCCGCACGGCGGTCCGGGAACGCGACGAACCGTTCGGCGACCACAAACGCGACCGGCCGGAGGGATGATTCGCTTCTGAGCCGAGTGAGAATCAGCCGAATCCACCGGCGCGAACGGCGAGGGGCGGTGGTCCGGTGACCACCGCCCCTCCTCCGTACGCCGGAAAATCCGTCAGCGGACGGGCGGGACCTTCCCGGTCGCCTCGTCCTCGAGGTCGTAGCCCAGCCGCACGTCGTGGGCGACCTCGCCGCCGCTCACCGTGATCCGGCTGGTCACCGCGGGATAGCCCCGGGCGACGACCGTGTAGTCGCCTTCGGCGAGATCCGCGACGACATAGCGGCCGTTCTCGTCGGTGCGCGTCGTCGCGGTCAGCACGCCCGCCGCGTCGAGCACGCTGATCTGCACGTCCGCGACCGCCCGGCCGCCGTCCGCCCACGCCGACCCGGCCAGCACCGCCATCGGCGTGAGAACGATGTCGTGGTGCAGCAATCCGCTGTCCGGCACGGTCAGCGCGGTCGCGCTGGGACGCATGTGCTCGGCGACCGCCACGACGGTGTACGTGCCGGGCACGACGCCGTGGCAAACGTAGCCGCCGTCGCCCTCGGCGGTCGCGGATCCGACGACCTCGCCGTCCAGATCGGTCAGCGTGATGGTCGCGCCCGGCAGCGGCTCGCCCAGGGTGCTGGACCGGACCACGCCGGACACCTCGCCGGAGCCGAGCAAGGTGATGTCGAATTGCTGCGGCCGGTCTGCGACGGTCACGTTGACCGCGGCGGGCTGATGTCCCGCGGCCGACACGATCAGCACGTAGTTGCCCGCGTCGGGCACGCCGACGAGGTAACTGCCGTCCGCGCCGCCGTTCGTCCGCGCGGCCTGCCGCCCCTGATGGTCGATCAGCGTGAGTGCGGCGGCGGGCACCGGCCTGCCGTCCTCGCGATGGACGTAGCCGTTGAGCGAACGGCCTTCGTGCTCGGCGCCGTCGAAATTCGCCCTCGGCTCGCGCAGGTACGCGCCGTTGGCCGCCGGTTCGCCCGAGGCGTAGCCGCCCGCGGCCGCAGCGAGCACCGGTTCCGGCTCCGACAGCGCCTGCGCGGCGCCCTCCCAGACCTGATCCGCGTCCCAGTGCGACTCGGCGGCCTCGGTCTGCTCGACCGGCGTCTGCGCGGCGGGCGCCGGAGTGTCCTGGAGCGGGATCTCTTTCATGAACATCAGCACCACGCAGGCCAGCAGCGCGACCGCGCCCGCCGCGTAGAACACCCCGTGCATGGAGTTGGTGAAGCCGGTGAGGATCGGCACCTTCAGCGCGTCGGGCAGCGCCGCGATGCCGCTGGTATTGGACTGCATGCCGCTGAGCTGCTCGGTCCCGAACCCGGGTGGCAGCGCGCCGCCGAACGCGTCGGTGATCCGGTGCGGCAGCAGATTGAACAGAATGGTCAGGAACACCGCGACGCCGAGCGTGCCGCCCATCTGCCGGAAGAAGGTGGCCGACGCGGTGGAAACACCCATGTCGGAGCGCGGACCGGCGTTCTGCGCGGCGATGATCAGCGTCTGCATACAACAGCCGAGCCCGAGCCCGATCAGTCCGCCGATGGCCAGCGGCTGCCACAGCGGGCTGTCGTAGTGCACCTGCGCGTACAGGACCGCGCCGACCGCGACGATGAACGTGCCCGTCACCGGCAGGATCTTGTAGCGGCCCGTGCTCTTGGTGATCCGCCCCGCGGTCTGCGAGCCGATCATGATGCCGAGCACCAAGGGCAGCATCAGCAGACCGGCCTTGGTCGGCGAGTAGCCGCGCACGACCTGGAAGTACTGCGGAACCATGGTGATCGCGCCGAACATCGCGACGCCGACGATGAATCCGCCCGCGATGGTGACGCTGAAGGTCGAATTCTTGAACAGCCGCAACGGGATCAGCGCGGAGTCCTTCATGAAGAACTCGACCAGGAGGAACAGCACCAGACCCGCCGCGCCGATGCCGTAGCAGAGCAGCGAGCGGTGCGAGGACCATCCCCAGTGCCTGCCTTGTTCGGCGACGATCAGCAGCGGCACCACGCAGATGGTCAGCGTCAGCGCGCCGAACCAGTCGATCCGGTGATGCTGGCGCTGGTGCGGCACGTTGAGCACCTTGGCGACCACGAGCAGGGCGAGCACGCCGACCGGGACGTTCACCAGGAACACCCACCGCCAGCCCTCGATGCCGCCGAGCTGTTCGTAGTCGGAGAAGAAGCCGCCGAGCACCGGGCCCAGCACCGTGGCCGTGCCGAAGACCATCATGAAATAGCCCTGGTAACGCACTCGTTCGCGCGCCGGGACGATGTCGCCGATGATGGTGAACGCCAGCGACATCAGGCCGCCCGCGCCCAGGCCCTGGAACGCGCGGAACGCGGCGAGCTGGTACATCGAGGTGGCGAAGGTGCACGCCACCGAACCGATGACGAACAGGCTGATCGCCGTGAGGTAGAACGGCTTACGGCCGTAGATGTCGGCCAATTTGCCGTACAGCGGCGTGGTGATCGTGGCGGTGATCAGGTAAGCGGTGGTCGCCCAGGCCTGTTCGTCGAAACCGTGCAGGCTGTTGGCGATTCTGACAATCGCGACGCTGACGATGTTCTGGTCGAGCGCGGCCAGGAACATGCCGAGCAGCAGCCCGGACAGGATGGTCAGGATCTGCCGGTGCGACAGTGACGTGTCCGCGCCTGCGGCCGGGTTCCGCGGAGCCCGGGTGGTGGAAGTCGTCATGAATGAGCCCTATTTCGGATCGGCTGGGTGTCGGGTGGTGGTCTCTATTCCTGCGGTGAGCCGGTCGAGCAGCGCGGTCAGGGTGTCGCGGTCCGGTGCGGGCCAGTCGGCCAGGATGTCGGCCAGCCACCGGTTGCGCTGGGCGCGATTCTCCTCGAAGACGCGAACGCCTTCCGCGGTGGCCGCCAGCACGCACGCCCGGCCGTCGACCGGGTCGGCCCGGCGCTCGACCAGGCCGTGTGCCACGAGTTGTCTGCTCTGTCTGCTGATGGTGGATGGCTCGGCGTGCAGCACTTCGGCGAGCCTGCCCGCGCGCTGCGGTCCCTCGTGCACGAGGGAGAACAGCACGGCGTAGGCGAGTCGCTCCAGTCCGTCCGGACCCGGCCGGACGGGCTGCCATTTCGCCCGGTTGACCGCGCGCATGAACCGGACCAGCCGCTGACCGAGTTCGTCGGCGGCCGCGAGTTCGGCCGCCGTGATCCGGCGCTCGCGAGCGGTTGCGGACATGACACTCACCTCGATGTTCCCCACCAGCACATTGATTGGCAACCACAACTAGTTGCTTTAAGCAACTATACATCCGGGTTGCCGGAGGTCTGCGAGGTGGGTCACGCGCCGGTTCCGTTGCTACCGTCGATGGCGTGTCCGAGTCGCTTGTCCGCTTCCGTGCCGCCTTGCCGTCCGATTGCCGATGGGCGCCGGTCGGCAGCGGGGAGTCCGGCGCCGAGGTGTTCCGGTCCGCCGACGGCTCCCGCTACGCCAAGTGGGTCGATCCCGGTGGGGTCGCGGACCTCGCGCTGGAGCGGGACAAGATCGTCTGGCTCGACGGCCACGATATCCCCGGCCCTCGAGTGCTGGACTGGCGGGCCGGCGACGATGGCGCCTGCTTGGTGACCAGCGCGGTCCCGGGCGTGCCCGCGGACGCGGTGTCCGGCGAGACGCTCGGCCGCGCTTGGGAATCCATCGCGGACACGGTGCGGCGCCTGCACGAGGTGCCCACCGAGCAGTGCCCGTTCGATCGTGGCCTGGCGCGGATGTTCGCGATGGCCCAGGACGTGGTGGTCCGGGGTGCGGTGCACACCGAGTTCCTCCCCGTGGAACAACAGGGCACTCCGCCCACCGTACTGCTCACCAGGCTGGCCGGTGAGCTGGAGCCGAGGATGACCCAGGAGTTCGCCGAAGCCGTGGTGTGCCACGGCGATCTGTGCCTGCCCAACATCATCCTCGATCCGGAAACGCACACGGTGACCGGTTTCGTCGACCTCGGGCGTCTCGGCATCGCCGACCCCTACGCCGATATCGCCCTGCTGCTCGAAAATTCCCGGGAGTCATGGCAAGACGAGCGGCGCGCCGAACAGGCCGACCGGACATTCGCCGCCCGCTACGGCATCGAGCTGGACGCCGATCGTCAGCGCTTCTTCCTCCATCTGGACCCGCTGACCTGGGGTTAGCTCGATCACGCGGAGGGTTTGAGCAGCACGGCGGTGCCGTACGCCGCCACCTCGCTCATCGTCCCGGCGATCTCGTTGCAGTCGAAGCGCATGGCGATGACCGCGTTCGCGCCGAACGACATGGCGTGCTGACACATCCGCATGATCGCCTCGTGCCGCGACTGGTAGAGCAGCTGGGTGTACTCGGGGATCTCCCCGCCGCCCAGCGAGCGGAAACCGGCGCTGAAGTTCGAGCCGAAGCTGCGGCTGCGCACGGTCAGCCCGGCGACCTCGCCGAACACCCGGGCGATCTCCTGTCCGGGAACGTCGTTCATGGTCGAGACCAGGATGGGGAACTGCGGTCCCGGCGGCGGGGGCGGGGGATACGGCTGCGGCGGCTGGTGCGCGGGATGTTGCGGATAGGGCGGCGGCATCGGCTGGCTCATGTGCGGGATGCTACGGCGGCAGGGCGGCCGCGTCGCTTCCGTCCGCGGCGAGATCGCCCGGAGGCCCGGAATCGCACCGACCGCCCGGTCCCGATCGGCCGGTTTCGCGTGTTCCGGGGCTGTCGTGGCGGAGTTCGTCCTTGCCTGTTGAGCATTCGACCGACAGAATCCGAAGAGATATGCAATGTTGTTATTGCGCAACGGCATTGAGAGGGAACCCACGGTGGCCGAATAGGCACCGGTAAAAGGGGGTGCGGCGAGATCATGTCGTCGAACACGTCCGAGCCCGGCGGCCGACGCGCCCGCCCGGGCCAGGTCGGGGCCGAACGCGTGCCCACGTGGCCCGGGATGATCTCCGCCAACGAGCCGCCGCCGCGCCGGGAACGCGACCGGCATCGGACCCACCGCGATCGACGCCGTGCCCGGCGCGGCGCTCGGCGCGCGTGGCTGGTCGGCGGTGCCGGGCTGGCCGCCTCGCTCGCCGCGGCCGCGCTGGTCCTGGTCTACACCGACGCGGCGTCGGCTCCCCGGCAATCGGCCACGGTAGCGGACCCGGTGCTCGGCGGCGGTCCCGGCTGTGAGCCGACCCGAGGCGCACAGTTGGTGCGCGGCAACGGGACCGGCTCCACGGCCTCGGGACCGGACGTGATCCTCGCCTTCCAGCACGCCTACTACGCGACCCGGTCCGGAGCGGTAGCGCGATCGTTGACGGCACCCGACGCCGTGGTGCCGCCGGTCGCCGTGATCGATGCGGGCATCGCCTCCGTCCCCACCGGAACGCAGCACTGCGTCATGATCACCCCCATGCTCGACGGACGCTACGACGTGGTCATCACCGAGTTGCGCCCCGACGCCACGAGCCGCACCTACCGGCAGTTCGTCACCGTGGTCACCGCCGACGGCGGATCCACCATCGCCAAGATCACCGCACCGAACTGAGTCCGATCTCCCGTTCGAGCGCGGGGACTTTCGTTACGATGCCACTGCCGGGGCGGTCGATCGGCGCGAAATGCGGTGCATAAGCGATCGATTCCAAGGGGAGGTCGTCGGTGGTGTTCGCACGGTGGTGCGCGGTTGTCGGAACCGCTCTTTCGGTGCTGCTGGCGATACCGGGCCCGCCGTCGCAGGCGGAGCCGCAACTCCCGGCGGTGGCGGATCCGGCGCCGCCGGAGCAGGACCCCTTCTATCGGCCGACCGCCGAGCTGGTCGGCGCCCAGCGGCCCGGCGGAATCCTCGCCGCGCGACCGGTCACCATCGCGAACCAGGCGCCCGGGGCGCTGGATGCCGAGGCATGGCAGATCTCCTACCGGTCGAACAACAGCGCCGACCAGCCCATCGCCGCCGTCGCGACGCTGCTGAAACCGCCCGCGGCGAACGGGAAGCTGGTGTCGCTGCACGCCGCCGAGGATTCCATCGGACTGTTCTGCGCGCCGTCCTATACCGTGCGCCGGTCG
The DNA here is from genome assembly GCF_044452545.1 of Nocardia sp. NPDC051900. NCBI lineage: Bacteria > Bacillati > Actinomycetota > Actinomycetes > Mycobacteriales > Nocardiaceae > Nocardia > Nocardia sp. NPDC051900. Next base: position 115,348 of record NZ_JBITBU010000011.1, read on the forward strand.
ATGGGGGCCGGTCTGCTGGACGGGCAGATCGACCCGTTGCGCAGCGCTGCGGCGCTGTTGGCGCAGGGGTGGACGGTCGTGGTGCCGGATCATCAAGGGCCGAATTCGGCGTTCGCCCACGGCCCGCTGGCCGCGCGGATCGCCCTGGACGGCATCCGCGCCGCGGAGCGGTTCGGTCCGCTGGGACTGCCTGGACCGGATACCGAGGTGGCGATGTGGGGCTATTCCGGAGGTTCGGTCCCCACGTTGCACGGCGCCGAGTCGCGCAGCTCCTACGCGCCGGAGGTGAACCTGGTCGGCGTCGTCTCCGGCGGTACCGACGTCGACCTCGAGGCGTTGTCGCTGGCGGCGAACAAGGGCCCGGGCGCGGGCCTGGTCGCGGCCGCCATCATCGGTCTGGCGCGCGAGGAACCGGAATTGGACGCCTACCTGCGGGCGAACGCGACGCCGCCGGGACGGCTCTTGCTCGACGCGAAGGACAGCGGCTGCGTGCTGTATCAGGCCGCAACGGAACCGTTCCTCGACATCGACAGCCTGGTCCAGGGCGGTCTACTGCACACGCCGGTGCTGCGCGCGGTCTTCGACCGCACCAGAATGGGCAAGTCGGTGCCCGACGCACCGGTCTTCCTCTACCACGCGACCGCGGACTGGCTCGTCCCGATCGGTCCCGCCGACGCACTCGCCGCCGCCTACTGCCGCGACCCCGCCGCTCGCGTCACCTACATCCGTGACCACGCGAGCGAACATCTGACCCTCAACACCCTTGCCGAGCAGAGCGTGGTCGCTTGGCTGCGCGACCGATTCGCCGGGATACCGGTCGCCAACGGCTGCGCCGTCACGGATATGGGGTCCATCGCGCTCGGTCGATGACGGAGTTCGCGTGACGCGTTACTCGAGGCCCGCGACCTTCCGGCAGCGGAAATCCAGGTAGTTGATCATCTTCCAGAAATCCTTGAACGCCGGGTTCGTGGTCTGGCCGTGGTGGTAGCGGTAGTAGATCTGCTGGGCGATGACGGCCAGGCGGAACAGCCCGAAGACCTCGTAGAACGGCCAGTTCTCGGCGGAACGGCCGGTGCGCGCGCAATAGTGTTCGACGATCTGCGCGCGGGTCAGCATGCCGGGCAGGTGACTCGGCTGGCGGCGGGAGGCCCGCATGACCTCGTCGTCGTCCGCCTGCACCCAATAGGCCAGCGCGCCACCGAGATCCATCAGCGGGTCGCCCAGCGTCGCCATTTCCCAATCGAGCACACCGACGATCGCGCCGGAGCCCGACGGATCCAGCACCAGATTGTCGAGCCGGAAGTCGTTGTGGATGACGGTGGTGGCGACGTCCGCGGGCTGGTTGGCATCGAGCCAGGCCATCACCGCGGCGAAATCGCTGACATTGTCGGTGCGCGCGTTCACGAAGCGCCGCGACCACCCCGCGACTTGGCGGCCGACATAGCCCGCGCCTTTGCCGATTCCGGTGAGACCGGCCGCCTCGGGGTCGACCTGGTGCAATTCGATCAGGCAGTCGAAAGCCGTGGTGGACAACCGCTTCGCCTGATCGGGGGACAGGCTGGTGCCCTCTGGCAGATCGCCGCGCAGAATCGTCCCCGCCACCCGCTCCATCACGTAGAAATCGCTGCCGATCACGTCCGGATCGGCGCACCGGGCCACCATCCGCGGCACGTAGCGATAGTGCGGACGCAGCCGCTCCTGCACCAGGAACTCACGGCCCATGTCGTGCGCGGAAGCCGCCTTCGTTCCGCTCGGCGGACGGCGCAGGATCAGGTCACGATCCGGGTAGCGCAGCAGATACGTCAGATTGGACGCGCCGCCGGAGAATTGGCGCACCTCGGGCGGCTCGCTCAGACCGGGGACCCGCTCGGCGAGCCAGGTGTGCAGGGCGGCGACGTCGAAGGCGTCCTCCGCGCGGACAGCGGTGGCCTCCGGAGCGCTCACCGGTCGGTCCCGTATTTACGCAGCTCCTGCCGGGCGATCACGCCGAGGTGCACCTCGTCGGGGCCGTCGGCGAAGCGCAGCGAACGAATGCCGGCGAACGCGCGCGCCAGCGGGAAGTCATCGGAAAGTCCCGCCCCGCCGTGCAATTGGATCGCCATGTCCAGCACCTCTTGGGTCATCCTCGGCACGACCGCTTTGATCTGGGAGACCTCGCTGCGCGCGCCGGCCAAGCCCTTGGTGTCCAGCAGCCAGGCGGTGTGCAGGACCAGCAACCGCGCCTGATCGATCGCGACGCGCGCGTTGGCGATGCGCTCGCGGTTCCCGCCGAGGTTGGCCAGCGGCTTGCCGAACGCGGTGCGCGACAGGGCGCGGCGGCAGCCCAGTTCGAGCGCGCGCTCGGCTAGGCCGATGGCGCGCATGCAGTGGTGGATGCGGCCGGGACCGAGACGGCCCTGCGCGATCTCGAAGCCACGTCCTGGCCCGGCGATCACGGCGTCCAGCGGCAGCCGCACGTCGGTGAAAGTGACCTCGCCGTGGCCGAAGGGCTCGTCCAGGTAGCCGAAGGTGGTGAGCATCCGTTCGACCCGCACGCCCGGGGTGTCCAGCGGAACCAGCACCATCGAATGCCGCTGGTAGGGGTGCGCCTCCGGGTCGGTGAGGCCCATGAAGATGACGAACTTGCAGTTCGGGTGGCCGATGCCGGTGCTCCACCATTTGCGGCCGTTGAGCACGATCTCCTCACCGTCCACCACGGCGGTCGCGGCCATATTGGTCGCGTCGGAGGAGGCCACCTCGGGTTCGGTCATGCAGAACGCCGAGCGGATCGTGCCGTCCAGCAGCGGTCGCAGCCACTGCTGCCGCTGCTCGATGCTGCCGTAGTGCAGCAGGACCTCGGCGTTGCCGGTGTCGGGTGCGTTGCAGTTGAACACTTCCGGCGCCCACCCGGAACTGCCCATCGCCTCCGCCATCGGGGCGTAGTCGACGTTGCTCAGGCCCGCGCCGAGTTCCGGATCGGGCAGGAAGAGGTTCCACAGACCCGCATCCCGCGCCTTCTTCTTGAGCTCCTCGACCACCGGCGGAACCGCCCATGGCGATTCCCGCAGGGCGGCGGCGTGCTCCTCGTCGCGCGGCTCGATCTCGTCGCGCACGAACTGCCGCACCTGATCGGTGAGGCGGACGGCTCGATCGGAATGCGTGAAGTCCATACCCATCCTCGAGGTCTGCTGAGCATTGCTCAACTTCCGGTCAGGTCATTGGTAGCATATTGTTGAGCATTGCTCAATAGAGGAGGGTGGATGACCGAGGTCGCCGTGGAGCCGGGCGGCCGGCGCTCGGCGGACGACCGGCGCAGGCAGCTGATCGGAATCGGCCTGGGCATGCTGATCGACCGGCCCTGGCACCGGATCACCGTCGACGCGGTCGCGCAGCAGGCGGGCATCTCGCGCGGGCTGCTGTTCCATTACTTCCCGACCAAGCAGGACTATTACGCGCAACTCGTCCGCGCCGCGTCGCAGCGATTCCTGCGCGCCACCGGCCCGGACCCCGACGCCGCGGACCCGCTCGCGTCGATGATCGCGAACTTCGCGAGCTACATGCGCAAGCGCAGCGGACCGCTGGTGGGGCTGCTGCGCGCCGCCGGGCAGGACCCGGTCCTCGAATCGATCATGGAGCGGATGCACGACGAACTGACCGATCGGGTGTTCGCCGCGCTCGGCAGGCCCGCGCGGTCGACCGCCGAGCGCCTGGTGGTGCGTTCGTGGTGGGCGATGGCCGAGGACCTGACGGTGCAGTGGTTGTCCCGCGACGACGTCGACCAGGACCGGCTGGACTCGTTGCTGTTCGACACGTTGTCGCGGGTGCTCGACTCGGTGGACGCCGAATGCCGGGCGGATCCGCCCGCGGAGTGAGCCGCCCGGTGCGAGAAGGTCTCCGCGATTCGGCGGGCCGGAATGGCCGCGCGAAATACTCGGTGCACGTAAATGGCGGAACGCGGTCGGCCCGGTGCCGCCGAGGGGCGAATCTCGACGGCACCGGCGTATCCGAACGCGCTGCGGGAGCGCACGCGCCGCCGCGAAGGGAAAGCGCGCCAGTTCAGCATAGAGCGATCAATGGTCTGGCGCGCGGGGAAGGAAGTGCCTGCGACCGCCGGGAAATCACGTCGCACAGCGTGTGTCGTCCGCGGCACGCCGAATAGTTTTGCGAGATGGCAAATGAACAGTTTCGCCGGTAGCGGTGGATCGACTATGAATGAAACGTGCCGTTGCCATACGTGATCACTTGTCTGCCATCGCGTCTCCCGTGCGGGGAGCGCTGATGGTCATCGAACATCCCATCGAGGACGAGGTTACACAGCTGGCGAGGCGGGTCGAGAAGGCCCGTGGACGGCTCGCCTACCAGTTCGATCCCGCGCTCACCGAGGCGCTGTCGGAGGACGAACTGTATGCCGAACGTGAGCTCGCCGAACGGATCCGCACCCAGGAGCGCGGACAGCGCTGGAAAGAGGCGCAGGCTGCCGCCGCGGCATCCGACCGCGCCAGGCAGACCACCGAAGCGATCGAGAAGGCCGACATGCGAGATCTCCTGCTCGCCCGCAAGGCGATTGCCGCGCAGCGACGCGAATCCAGCCCGCACGCGAAGCTGGCCTCGCTGTATCGGCATCGGTCCTGGTCGCTGCGCGCGCTGGCGGGTGTCGTCGCGGCGGGCATGTTGTGGTCGGCGGTCAACGTCCAGCACAACATCGCTCCCGGCGGCGCGACCGATCCGCTCTACTGGTTCAGCTACCTGCTCGAAGGCATGATCAGCGTCTGCCTGATCATCATCATGATCGGCACGAACAAGGTCGCCGAATGGGGTGTGATCGACAACCGCCGCCAGGTCGCGACGGCCGAAGTCGCCCTGCTGGCGCTGACCGTCAGCCTCAACACCTATCCCTACTTGCGCGCGGGCGCCTGGTACGACGCGGCCGTGCACGCCATCGCGCCGGTGATGATCGGTGTCGCGCTGCTCATCCACGACGCCGCGAGCGCTCGCTACGGCCTCGCCATCGCCAGGGCCACCGAGCAGGTCCGTGACCTGCCCGATCCGGCCGAGCAGATCCGGCTCACGCTGCCCAGATATCGCGCGCCGGTCGCGCCCGAGGCGCCGAGCGCTCCACCCGAACAGAGGCACTACGAACCGCCTCCTGTTGTCGCGGCGCCTCCGGAGGAGGTCGTCGAGCAGGACGTGGTCGAGGTCGCCGAAATCCAGTTCCTGCCGGAGGTCTCCGACGAGGAGCCCATGGCCACGGTGAAAGCCGAGAAGAAGCGGCCTCCGGTCGAGGCGCCGCGCAAGCCCGTGCTGCCCGAGTCCATCGAAGATCTCGACGCGATGGCGGCTTTCGACGCGCGCCCCACGTCGCCGGTGCAGGTCAAGGACACCGACGTCATCGTCACCAATGGCGGTGCGCCCGCCGCCAACGGGAAGAAGCTCGCTGCGAACGAGCCCGCACCGGTATCGGCCGCGAAGGCCGAGTCCCGGCCGGCCGCGCGCGTGCCGGCCGAAGACTCCGCCGCGGCGAAGGTGGTCGTCCGGCAGACGCCGCCGGCCAAGCCGCGTACGCCGGTGGCCGAGGCGGAGGTCTCGACGGCCGAGATCCCGGCCGTCACCCGGCAACCGCTGGCGGACAGCAAGAGCGACAGCTCGACGCCGGAACCGAAGAACGGCAAGGACAGCCCCGCGCCCGACGTCGCGCAAGCGCCGACGGCTCGCCCGCCGGACATCTACGACACCGGTTCGTTCCGCGTCGCCGACATCCTCGAGCAGGAACTCGCCGAACTGCAGGCCGAACGCCGCCGCGCCCGCACCAGCAGGCAGCGTTCCGCCTCCACCGCGGGTCGCGAGTCCTAGCGATTACGCCCTCCGGTAAGGATGCCCGCCGGCGCATCACGCGCCCGGCGGGCATCGGCGTCTTCCGATCGGAATGCGCTGGGATCGTTAGGATTCCGGCTCGGACAAAGGCGCTGTCTTCGCCCACTCCGCCCACTCGGCGAGGGCGTCGTACAGTCGGACCGCGGCTTCGACCGTGACACGCATCGAGCGGGTCTGCGGGGAGTCGCCGAAGTCCCCGCGGTCTTTGGCGTTCGCGTACTCGCGGTAGATTTCCGCCTTCTCCCGGTAGAACCGGGCTTCCCTGGTGAGGTGCGCCTCCAGTTCGTCGGAGTTCAACAGCCAGAAGAACAACGAGCGCAGGACCGGTTCCAGACGGATGGTGTGGTCCACATCGACGTGCACCAGCCAGCGGCGCAACTCGGCGACGCCGTCGTCGGTGATGCGGTACTCCTTGCGCCGGCGCGGGCCCTCCGCCGCCGCCTCGACCAGTCCTTCTTCCGCGAGCCTGGTCAGCTCCCCGTAGATCTGGGGATGCTTGGCGGGCCAGATCGCGCCGAGCATCTCCTCGAATCGGCGCGTCAGGTCGTAGCCGCTGCCGGGCTGGTCGGCGAGAAGTCCGAGTAACCCGTGACGCAGTGACATCGACGCTCCCTATTCCGTGATCGGTGGCCCGGCTGGAGCGTACCTCTGTCGTTCTGCCGTAGTTCACCGTCTTGACTGTTCCGACATGTAGCTTTATACATGTTGCATGGAACATGTGGTTGCTTACTTATGGAGGCTGATATGACGACTCAGGGTTCGAAGGCGGTGCTGATCACCGGTGCGGGCGGCGGAATCGGTTCGGCCACCGTCGAGGCATTCGCCGCGCGGGGCTACCGCGTCTACGCCGGAGTGCGGACGCTGCGAAACGCCCCCCGGTTCGGGCACGCGAACGTCGTGCCGGTGGAACTCGATGTGACCGACAGCGCGGGCGTTCGCCATGCGCTCGACGCGGTCGCGGCCGACCGTGGCCCAGCCGGGTTACAGGTGCTGGTGAACAACGCGGGCGTCATCGTGCAGGGGCCGCTGGAGCTGGTCCCCGACGCGGAACTGCACCGGCAGTTCGACATCAACGTCTACGGCCCGCACCGGGTCCTGGTGGCCGCACTTCCGCTGTTGCGGGCTGGCGGCGGCCGGGTGATCAACATCAGCGCGGCGAGCGCTCGCACCGCGATGCCGTACCTGGGACCGATCTCGGCGAGCAAGGCCGCGCTCGAATCGTTGTCCCACGCGGCACGCGTCGAGCTCGCGCCCTGGGCCATCCCGGTCTCTGTGGTGGAGCCGGGCGCGCTCGAGACGACGATTTTCGCCAAGGCCGAATCGGCTGCGCGCGAAGCACTCTTGCTGGCCGACGCCGACCGTGTCGAGCTCTACCGCGCACAATTGGCCGCCGTCGAAAAGGCGCTGGCGGAACAGAAGACACGGCCGGTCGGCACGGTGGTCGACGCGATCGTGCGGGCAGCCGAGGCCAGGCGGCCCAAAGACTGCTACGTCGCGAGTTCGGACGCACGCATGCTGCGGATGCTCGCGTATCTGCCTTTCCGCCTGCGCGATCGGGTGATCGCCGGTGCATTGGGCTTGGGCAAATCCGACGTGGCGGCCGGAGCGGCGCGATGAGCCGGATCGTGTTCGCCGGAGCCACGTCCGGGCTGGGACGGCAAGCGGCACTGCGGCTGGCTAAGGACGGCCACGACCTCGTGCTGGTCGGCCGCGACGCGGAAAAAGGCGCGCGGCTGGCTCGCGAGACCGGTGGCCGGTTCGTGCGCGCGGATCTGGCGGTCTCGACGGGTATCGACCACGTCGCGGAGCAGGTCGCCGAGCGGTTCGACGGCGTGGACATCTTGATCAACAACGCCGGTGTCATGACGCCCGAACGTCGCGTGACCGGCGAGGGAATCGAGCTGAATCTCGCCGTCCATCATCTCGCGCCGTTCTCCTTGACCGGACGACTGCTGCCGTTGTTGTGTCGCGGCGGCGGCCGGGTGGTCAACGTCAATTCCGAAGGCCACCGGCAGTCGATGTTCCGCGCGGGCCCGGTGCGCATCGACTTCGACGACTTGCCCAGCGAGCGGAACTTCGACCCGTTCGTGACCTACAGCCGTACCAAGTTGGCCAACCTGTTGTTCACCTACGAACTGCGTCGCAGGTACCCGCAATTGACTGTGGCCGCACTGCATCCCGGCTTCGTGCGCACCGACCTCGGCCGGGAATTCCCACGGGCGCGGGTGGCGATGCTGCACCTGACGGCGTTGTCCGCGCGGCAAGGCGCCGCGCCGGTCGTCCACCTGGCGACGACGCGGGATGTGGTGAACGGGGCCTATTACAACCGCTTCACCGAGACGCGCAGCTCGGACGCGTCCTACGACCGGGATACCGCGCTGCGGCTGTGGGAGGTGACCGAACGGCTGCGTGGCCCGTTCGCCGCCCCGGTTCGGGATCCCTCGCTCGACTGCTGAGAGCGGATCTGCCGAGGGCAGCGGGGGAACGGTCCGGCGCCACGCGTGCGGCACCGTGGAGCCATGGCTCACGATGACAAGACTCCGATGTTCAGCTGGCGGGCACGCGAGCAACTGCTCAGTCGCCGCATCGTCGTGCTCGACGGCGCGCTCGACGACGACAACGGGACGCTGCTGATGACCCAGCTGCTCACGCTCGCCGCCGAGGATCCCGAGGCGGGTATCTCACTGTGGATCCATTCGCCGGGCGGATCGGTCCCCTCGATGCTCGCCATCCGCGACGTCATGCGGCTGGTGCCGTGCGAAGTCGCCACGCTCGCGCTCGGATTGGCTTGCAGCGCAGGACAATTTCTCTTGTCGTCGGGCACCAAGGGTAAACGTTTCGCGCTGCCGCACGCCCGGGTGCTGATGCACCAGGGATCGGCGGGCATCGGCGGCACGGCCGTCGACGTCGAGGTCCAGGCCGACGATCTGCGCTACACCGTGGACACCGTGCTCGGGATCATCGCCGAGGACACCGGCCAGCCGTTCGATCGGATCTACGAGGATTCGCTGCACGACCGGTGGTTCACGGCCGCGCAGGCCAAGGAGTACGGCTTCATAGACCACATCGTCGACTCGTTCGGGCAGATCGTCCCGCAACGCCAGCGAATCGGGATCTCGGCATGATCGGTCAGCCCCGGAGGCGGCAGCGCAGCGTGACCACGGAGGGGCCCGATCATGCCGGAAGCGGGCACAGCATGATCGGTCAGCCCCGGAGGCGGCAGCGCAGCGTGACCACGGAGGGGCCCGATCATGCCGGAAGCGGGCACAGCATGATCGGTCAGCCCCGGAGGCGGCAGCGCAGCGTGACCACGGAGGGGCCCGATCATGCCGGAAAGGACACAGCGTGAGCACCTACACCATCCCGAATGTGATCGCCCAGCATCCGCGTGGCGGGGAGCGGATCACCGACATCTACTCCCACCTGCTCGCCGAGCGCATCGTCTACCTCGGCACGCCGATCGACTCCGGGGTCGCCAACGCGCTCATCGCTCAGCTGCTGCACCTGGAATCGGAGAGCCCGGAGCAGGAGATCAACCTCTACATCAACTGCGAGGGCGGCGATCTGTCCTCCATGCTCGCCGTGTACGACACCATGCAGCACGTTCGTTCGCCCATCCAGACCACCTGCGTCGGCCAGGCGATCGCGGTCGGCGCGGTGCTGCTGGCGGGCGGCGAGCCGGGCCGTCGCGCCATGCTCCCGCACGCCAGGGTGGTGCTGCACCAACCCGCCGCACGTGGACAGGGCGCGATTCCCGACCTGATCCTGCAGGCCGACGAGCTGGTGCGGCTGCGGGCGGAGATCGAGTCGATCCTGTCCCGGCACACCGGGCAGTCGGTGGAGCGACTACGGCACGACACCGACCGCGACCGGGTCTTCACCGCGTCGGCCGCGATCGAGTACGGCCTGGTCGACCAGGTCCTGGGACGGCGCGACTGATCAGGCCGCCAGGGCCATGAGCGTGGGCCCGGTGCCGGAACGCGGCGCCGACCGCGGCAGGAGGGCGATGCGGCGGCGCGCGCGTAGTTCGTCCGCCACCTGGCCGGTGAGCTCACCCAGCGTGGTGGCGAGCGATCCGGCCAGGGCGGCGATCATCTCGCTCGACGGCTCCTTGCGTCCCCGCTCGACCTCCGACAGATACTGCGGGGAGATGCCCGCCCGCCGGGCCGTCTCGACCAGCGTCTCGCCGCGGTCCTGCCGCAGGGTGCGCAACTGTTCGCCGAGCACCTCGCGCCACAAGGGTTCCGGCGGCGTTCGCGAGTCCGGTTGAGGGGTGCGGTCATCGCGTCCACCGGGAATCGAGTGCAGTCTCGGGTGCTCGCTCATGAGCAGAGCGTACGGTTCCGGGCCGCCGGAGTGCCCGGCATTACGCTCAGGGCGGACGAGCGGCGGGTCTTCGCGAATTCGGCGTGGTCGTCGCGGTAATCGGCGCGGAGGCGAGCATGATGGGAAACCGTGCCCGAGAACTCGAAAGTCCCCGATCTGAAACCGCGCAGCCGTGACGTCACCGACGGGCTGGAGAAGACCGCCGCTCGCGGGATGTTGCGCGCGGTCGGCATGGGCGACGACGACTGGGAGAAGCCGCAGATCGGCGTGGCCTCCTCGTGGAACGAGATCACGCCCTGCAATCTGTCTCTGGAGCGACTCGCCCGGGGCTGCAAGGACGGCGTCTTCTCCGGCGGCGGCTTCCCCATGCAGTTCGGCACCATCTCGGTGTCCGACGGCATCTCCATGGGACACGAGGGGATGCACTTCTCCCTGGTCTCACGTGAGGTGATCGCCGACTCCGTCGAGACGGTGATGCAGGCCGAGCGGCTCGACGGTTCGGTGCTGCTGGCCGGCTGTGACAAATCGCTGCCCGGGATGCTGATGGCCGCGGCCCGGCTGAACCTGGCGAGCGTGTTCCTGTACGCGGGGTCGATCCTGCCCGGCATCGCGAAGCTCTCCGACGGCAGCGAGCGCGAAGTGACGATCATCGACGCATTCGAAGCGGTCGGCGCCTGCGCCCGAGGGTTGATGAGCCGTGACGACGTCGCCGCGATCGAGCGGGCGATCTGTCCCGGCGAAGGCGCATGCGGCGGCATGTACACCGCCAACACCATGGCCAGCGCGGCCGAGGCGCTGGGCATGTCGCTGCCCGGCAGCGCGGCGCCGCCCGCGACCGACCGGCGCCGCGACGGTTACGCCCGCCGCAGCGGCGAGGCCGTGGTCGAGTTGATCCGCCAGGGCATCACCCCGTCGGACATTCTCACCAAACCCGCTTTCGAGAACGCGATCGCGGTCGTCATGGCGTTCGGCGGCTCCACCAATGCCGTGCTGCACCTATTGGCCATCGCGCACGAAGCGAATGTCGACCTATCGCTGGACGATTTCGCGCGCATCGGTCGCCGTGTGCCGCACCTGGCGGACGTCAAGCCCTTCGGCAACCACGTGATGACCGATGTGGACCGGATCGGCGGCGTGCCGGTCATGATGAAAGCCTTGCTCGATGCCGGGTTGCTGCACGGCGACTGCCTGACCGTGACCGGACGGACGGTGGCGGAGAACCTGGCCGACATCACCCCGCCGGACCCCGACGGCAAGGTGATCCGCGCGATGGCCGCGCCGATCCATCCGACCGGTGGCATCACCATCCTCTCCGGTTCTCTCGCGCCGGATGGCGCCGTGGTCAAGTCGGCGGGTTTCGACTCCGACGTGTTCACCGGCACGGCACGGGTTTTCGATCGGGAACGGGCCGCGATGGACGCCCTCGAAGACGGCACGATCGCGGCCGGCGACGTGGTCGTCATCCGGTACGAGGGGCCGAAGGGCGGTCCCGGGATGCGCGAGATGCTGGCCATCACCGCGGCCATCAAAGGCGCGGGCCTGGGCAAGGACGTGTTGCTGCTCACCGACGGACGGTTCTCCGGCGGCACCACGGGCCTGTGCGTCGGGCACGTCGCGCCGGAAGCCGTCGACGGCGGCCCGATCGCCTTCGTGCGTGACGGCGACCCCATTCGGCTCGATGTCGCCGAGGGCACGCTCGACCTGCTGGTCGATGCCGACGAACTCGCCCGCCGCCGCGCCGGCTGGGAACCGTTGCCGCCCCGCTACACCCGCGGCGTCCTGGCCAAGTACACGAAGCTGGTGGGCTCGGCGTCGATCGGTGCCGTCTGCGGCTGACGGATGCTCGATGCCGCGCACGACAGGGCCGAGTATCGAGGCCGCGCAGGCTGAGAACCGTTGCCGCCGATTGCATCGCAATGTCGTATCGAAGTACGCGGAGCTGGTGGCCCGGGCTCGATCAGGGCTGTGCGGCTGAGGAATTCGGTGCAGCGCAAGGCATCCGGTCCAGTACTGCGACAGTGCCTTGCTCTGTGAACTGGTTGTACGGCTCGACGGCTCGCCGCCAGTCGAGCTACGGACGAGGGGATGGGTCGGGCCCGCGCGGGGGAATCTCCCACCGCGCGGGCCGCTTTGCGTGACCGCGCGGATCCCTAACCGGCGGCGGCTCGGGCGATCAGCTCACCGACCACGTCGGGAGCGGACACCGAGACCGCGTGCGAGGCCGAGACCTCGACGATTTCGGCGCTCGCGCGTTCGGCCATGAACCGCTGCGCTTCCACCGGAATGTTCTTGTCCTCGCCGGTGACCAGCGCGAACGACCGGATATCCCGCCAAGCGGTGGCGGTCGCGGGCTGTTGCAACGCGTCGAGGGCGACCGGTCGCTGGGTCGCGGCCATCAGCTCGGCCGTGGCGGCGGGCACGTCGGCGGCGAACTGCCGGTGGAATTCCGCCTGCCGGATGTAGAGCTCGGTACCGGTTCCCCCCTCGGGAAGCGGATAGGACGCGGCCCGGGTAGTGGGCCCGAGCGTCGATCCGGGGAACTTGTCGGTCAATTGCAGTGCGCTCTCGCCTACATCCGGAATGAACGCGGCGATATAGACGAGCGCTTCGACGTCGCTCCGTCCGGCGGCGGCGACCGTGATGACGCTTCCGCCGTAGGAATGGCCGACCAGGACGCTCGGCCCTTCCACGGAATCGAGTACCGACGCGACATAGGCCGCGTCACTGTCCAGACCGCGCAGTGGATTAGCGGCCGCGATCACGGGATGTCCTTGTGCGCGCAGCCGTTCGACGACCCCGTTCCAGCTGGAGGAGTCGGCGAACGCGCCGTGGACCAGCACGATGGTCGGCGTGGAAGGACTGACGGGCTCGGTGCTCACAAGTGTGGTTCCTTCGAATCGGGTGGTCGGGGACCGGTCAGTCGGTGTACAGCGCGGACCGCAACGTCGCGACGGCCTGCGCCACCGCGGCTTTGGCGGCATGGGTGTCGTGCAGCGAGTTGACCATCACGAAGTCGTGGACGATCCCGCCGTAGCGCACCTGGGTGACCGGCACGCCCGCGGCGCGCAACTTGCCCGCGAAGGCCTCGCCCTCGTCGCGCAGCACGTCGGCTTCGGCGGTGATGACCAGCGCGGGCGGCAGCCCGGCCAGTTGCTCGGTGGTCGCCCGCAGCGGTGAGACGGTGATCTGCGCGCGCTCGTCGGCGCTGGTGGTGTACTGATCCCAGAACCACTTCATGCCCTCGCGGGTGAGGAAGTAGCCCTCGGCGAACTGCTGGTAGGAGCCGGTGTCGAAGTTGGCGTCGGTGACCGGGTAGAACAGCACCTGCTGAACGAAGGAGACGTCGCCGCGCTCCTTGGCCATCAGGGTCAGCGCGATGGCCATGTTGCCACCGACCGAGTCACCCGCGATCGCGATCCGGGACGAGTCGAGGCCCTTCGCCGCGCCCTCCGCGGTAACCCACTGCGCCACCCGGTAGGACTGCTCATTGGCCACGGGGTACCGCACATCGGGCGACCGGTCGTATTCGGGGAAGACCACGGCGGCGTGCGTGCCGACGGCCAGGTCGCGAACCAGGCGGTCGTGGGTGTGCGCGTCGCCGAAAACCCACCCCGCGCCGTGGGTGTAGATGATCACCGGCAGCGTTTCGGTGATGCCCTGCGGCTTGACGATCCGAACCCGCACCGAGCCCGTCGGCCCGCCCTCGACCGTGATCCACTCCTCGTCGACCTCGGGCTTGAAGATCGGCGCGTCCTGCACGGAGTCCACCGCCTTGCGCCCCTCTTCGGGCGGGAGCTGGTAGAGGAACGGCGGCTGCGAGGTCGCGTCGACGAACTCCTGCGCCGCCGGTTCGAGCGAGATGCCCAGCGGGTTACCTGACATGATCGTGCCTCTCGTAGAAGTGGTGGAACTGCGGTGATTCAGGCGGATCGATCGATCGCGTCGGTGATGGCGGCCACGACTTCGTCGGGGTGGGTCTGCATCACCAGGTGTGGTCCGTCGATCTCGACCACCGCGCGCATTCCGGCTCGCTGGTAGCCGAATCGTTCGACGTCGGGATTGATGGTGCGGTCGGCGCCGGACACGATGCCCCAGGCCGGTTTCGTCTTCCACGCGGCCGCCGAGGCGGGCTCGGTGAACGCGAACGCCGACAGCTGCCGCTGCGAGACCGCGAGGACCGCGGCCTTCGCCGGGTCCAGGCCCGCGGCGAAGACGTCGGGGAAGGCATCGATGGCGACCGAGACCTCTGTGCCGGGCTCGTCACCCTCGCTCGGGTACGGCGCGTAGACGAGGTTGGCCGCCAGATCGGAATCCGGGAATCCGCCCTGTAATTGCCCGAGGCTCTCGCCTTCTTCCAGGGCGTAACCGGACACGTAGACCAAGCCCACCACGTTGTCGGCGACGCCTGCCACGGTGATGACGGCGCCGCCGTAGGAGTGGCCGGCCAGCAGGACGGGGCCGTCGATCCGTTCCACGAACGACTTGATGTAGGCCGCGTCCGCCGACAGGCTGCGGTTGAACACCGGGGGAACCACGACGCGATAGCCCTGGTCGAGCAGCCGTGCGGTGACGGGGGACCAGCTCGAGGCGTCGGCGAAGGCGCCGTGCACCAGAACGATGGTCGGACTTGCCGGGGCGGACATCGGTTTCCTTTCTCCAGCGCTCGGTGAGCGGCGCTGTGGCCGACTCAGTCTCGGCCGTAGGCCCCGCCGCGCGCCCCTCCCCACGGGCCACAAAAGCCTCCGTTCAGGACACGGCCTGCTCCAGCGCCGGATCGATCCGGGCGGTCGACCGGAAACGCTGCTGGTACTTGCGCGGGGAAATGCCAACGCGTGCCACGAAGGCCCTGCGCAACGCCTCGCTGGTGCCGTACCCCGCGGCCATGGCGGTCTCCGTCACGCTGTATCCGGCGTGCAGCATGTCCCTGGCCGTGCCGAAGCGGATGAACGCGACGTATTCCGCGGGCGAGCGTTCCAGTTCCGCGCGGAACAGCCGGGTCAGATGCCGGACGCTGACCCGTGCGTGGGCGGCCAGCGTCTGCACCGTATGCGGATAAGCGGGGTCCGCGCAGATCAGATCCACCACCCCGCGCACCAGCGGGCTGCGCGGCGCAGGTCCGGTGAGCGACGCGGAGAACTGTGACTGACCGCCCGCGCGCTGCATGTAGACCACCAGCGCCTGCGCGACGCGCCGCGCGACGTCGGCGCCGTGGTCCTCTTCGACCAGCGCCAGCGCGAGATCGACGCCCGCGGCGACCCCGGCCGAGCTGTACAGATTGCCGTCCCGCACGAAGATCGCGTCCGGGTCCACCTCGATCGACGGATAGCGTCGCGCGAGCTCGGTCGCGAATTTCCAGTGCGTCGTCGCGCGGCGCCCGTCGAACAGGCCCAGATCGGCCAGGACGAACGCACCGCTGCAAATGGACGCCAGCCTGCGGGTGTTGCAGGAAAGATGCCGCGCGGCCGCCAAGACCTCCGGTGTCATGAACTTCCCTGGTGGCAGCTCGCTGCCCGGAATCACCACGGTGTCGAAACGACCCGCGTCGGCCGCCGCGCAGCTCACCTCCACCCGCGCGCCGATCGAGGTCTGCGCGTCCTTGCCGTCGGCCGAGACCAGCACCACCTCGTACCCCGCCACCGACTGATCGGCCTCGACGAACACCTCGGCGGGCCCGACGAAGTCGAGCATCTTCACGCCGTCGAAGACCAGGATGCCCACCCGTTTGCTGGGCGAGGCGGCGAATTTGTTGGACATGTCACCATTATTGTGGAGGCACGGCTCCAGAACAAGCGATGTGCCGCAGTTCGCACGCCGATTGGTACGGTGAGCACATGGGACGGCCGCGACGATTCGACGAGTCGAACCTGCTCGACGCCGCGACCGAGTTGTTCTGGTCGAAGGGTTTCGACAGCACTTCGGTGGAAGACGTCTCGCTCGCGACCGGCGTCGGGAACGGGAGCATCTACGCCGCCTACGGCAGCAAGCGCGGACTGTTCCTGGCCGCGTTCGAACGCTATTGCGAGGGCCGTGCGCGTCTGGTGCGCGATGCCATCGGTACGGCGGGCGGTTCGGCGCGCTCCGCGGTGCGCGCGCTGTATCAAGCGATCATCGAAGACTGCGCGGCGCAACCGGATCGGCGCGGTTGCCTGATGATCAACAGCATCGCGCAGCTCGGCACCCGGATTCCCGAAGTCGCCACCATCGGCAGCCGCACCACCACCGAGATGGAGCGGGGCGTCGCCGACCGGCTGCGGCCCGCGATGCACGACGCGGGAGACGACGACGAAGCCACGCTCTCGGCGGTCAGCGCCGCTGTCGTGGTGGTCGCCCAGGGCCTGATCCAGCTCAGCCGTCAGGGATTTCCCGCACAGCGGCTGCACGAGATCGCCGATGTGTCGAGCGCGGCCTTACCGCGGGAATGGGCCGATCAGCTCGTGCACTGACCCGGGACGTCGATGGCCGTGCGTTCAGGGCAGTGTGCCCGCCGCGCGCCCGTTGGTGACGCGCAGGAGGTCGAGCTTCCCCGCGTCCTCGCTGCCGCCTGCCGCCGTGTAGGTGACCATGCGGAGGTCGGCGCCCGGGACGACGAGGACGTCGCAGTCGAGGGTGATGTCGCCGAGCTCGGGATGCCGGACCGTCTTCCGGTCGCTGGTGTGCTGCGACGCTGTCGCCGTCGTCCACAGCTGGGCGAAGGCGGCGGAGGTGTCGCGCAATTCCCGCACGAGACGATCGAGTCCCGCGTCGGCGGGATAGCGGGACACCGCGTCCTTGAGATCGGCCACGATCGACGCCGCGAAGGCGCCGTGCCCGCGGTCGGACCGGAACGGACGCATCGAGGCGCGTGCCGCGCCGGTGCCGAAAACCGCACGGGCGAGGTTGCGCTCGCCGACCGGGACCAGCGCGGGGTCACCATGCAGCCCGCTCCACATGCCGTTCCACCACAGCAGCGTCCAGTCGGCGCCGAACACGCCGATCGGGACGTCGCCGAGGCGGGCGGTGAGCCGTTGGATGCCCGGCGGGACATGCGTGCCGATCGTCCCGTCCCGCGGGGGCAGCAATCCGGCTGCGCGATACAGCTCGTCGCGCTCGGTCCTGGACAGTTGCAGGGCCCGCGCGAGGGCGCCGACCACCTGCGCGGAGGGGTTACGCGCGCGACCCTGCTCCAAGCGCAAGACGTAGTCGACCGAGAGTCCGGCCAGCTGCGCGAGCTCCTCACGGCGCAATCCCGGAGCACGACGGCCGCCGGTCACCGGGAACCCGGCGTCGGCGGGCGCGAGACGATCCCGCCAGGTGTGCAGGAGCGCGCCGAAATCGGAGCGAGCGGAAGCCATGCGCTCATTCTCGCCACCGCGCGCCGCATCAGCCTGGGTACTGTCAGTCCTGGTGACGGGCGCGGCACTGGCTGCCGAGGGCCGCGGCGGCGACCATCGAGGCGACCGACGGGCTGTCATCCAGGGAAGGAGCCGCTATGCCCTCGACCATCGTGATGACCGGGGCGAGTCGCGGGATCGGCCGCGTCGCCGCGGAGCGCATCGTGCACGCGGCGCCGCAGGCGCATCTCGTCGTCGCCGCACGCGGGTCCACCGGTGCGCGACTGGCGGCCGAACTCGGCGCGGGCGGGCACCGGGTCTCGCACGTCCCGGTGGACCTCGATTCGCTGGACAGCGTGCGATCGGCCGCGGACGAGATCCGCAGCAGGCTCGACCTGGGCGAGCTGCCGCCGCTGCACGGTTTCGTGGGCAATGCGGGAATCCAGTACACGAACGCGCTCACCGAAGGGCCGGACGGATTCGAGTCCACCTTCACCGTCAACGTGCTCGCCAACCACCTGTTCATCCGCCTGCTCGAGGATCGCTTCCGCACTCCGTCGCGCATCGTGATCACCGTGAGCGACACTCACTTCGGCGACTTCCGGCACAACTTGGGCATGGTTCCCGGCCCGGTCTGGCGGTCCGCGGACGTCCTCGCCCGCCCCGGCGCGTTCTCCGAGCCGGGCGCCACCGCCGCCGGGCGCACCGCGTACTCGACGAGCAAACTCGCCGCCATCCACCTCCTGCACGAGTACGCCCGCCGCCTGCCGGACGGCATCGATGCCATCGGCTTCAACCCGGGCTTCGTTCCCGGCACCGACCTCGCTCGC
Source organism: Nocardia sp. NPDC051900 (assembly GCF_044452545.1). Classification (NCBI taxonomy): domain Bacteria; kingdom Bacillati; phylum Actinomycetota; class Actinomycetes; order Mycobacteriales; family Nocardiaceae; genus Nocardia; species Nocardia sp. NPDC051900. The sequence continues at coordinate 133,664 of NZ_JBITBU010000011.1, forward strand.
AACGCGGGTCGGGTCTCCCGGTTCGCGATGCGCCGCGTCCTGCCGGTATTGACCCGCACGCCGTTCGCGACCAGCCGCGCTGCCGCCGGGCGTCATCTCGCGGACGTCGTCCTCGGCGCCACCGCCGCGCCGACCGGCTCCTACGTCGACCGCGACCGGGTCGCCCGCTCGTCGGAGGAGTCGTACGATCCGCCGCGCGAAGCCGAACTCTGGGATGCTGTCGAGCGGCTCATCGCGCCTTATGCGGCCTGAGCCGGCGCAACTTTCCCTCCTGATCGGCAGGACCGGCCGGGTGATCGGAGAGAACTCGACGCAGGTCTTCGGAGCCGGGTAGGTCGAACCGCTCCGGATCACCGAGCGTATCTCCGCGAGTCACCTCACAGGTAGGGGAAGCAATCGATATCGCGGTGCGTCAGGCAGGGCTGCTCGACGGGCCGCAGCCAGCGGGCGGGGACTCGCAGCGGTTCGACCTCGGGCAGGCGCACGGGCCGATCCTCGCCGTCGAACAAGGTCCCGCGCACCCGGAACACACCCATCGGCAGTCCGAGCGCGTCGGCTTGCTCGCTGGTCAGGACCACCGCGATGCGGGAGTTCGCGGTGATCCGCAGCCCTTCGACGGTGGTCGGCTCGCTGGTGTGGTCGATGCCGGTGACGGTGAGCCGGAACCGGCCGCCGCGCAGCCACGACCACGCCCACGTGAGCGAACCCGGCTGGTCGCAGTCGGGGTAGCGACTGCGTGGCAAGCGCTGCGGGACCAACACCATATAGGTGCACCCGACCTCGATATCGCGGGTCCGCATACCTTTCAGCGTGGCCGCAGCACCGGCTCATCGCAAGGAAACCAGCAAATCAGCGCTACACCGGGGCGGACCCGAAGGCGTAGGCGCAGCCGGCCGCCGAAACCGCGCCGGAGTCGGGTATGAAAGCCGCCGCGCGGGGTAGGCGGCAGGTGTGCGACTGGGTGTGCTGGACATCGGTTCGAATTCCGCGCAGTTTCTGGTGGTGGACGCCTCTCGCGGGGCGCCTCCGTTGCCACTGCGCGCGTTGAAGGAGCCGGTGCTGCTCGGCGAAGACATCGACGCGGCCGGGGTGATCACCGCGGACGGGGCGCAGCGGGTCGCCGACGCCGTCGAGCGGGTGCTGTCCGAGGCCACGCGCTACGACGTCGACAGCTTCTACGCGTTCGTCACCGCGGCGATCCGCGACGCGCCGAACCAGCGGGCGGTGCTGGACAAGATCGAGGCCGCCAGCGGCATCCGGCCCCAGTTCCTCAGCGGCGTGCAGGAGGCGCGACTGACGTATCTGGCCGTTCGCCACTGGTTCGGCTGGTGTGCTGGCACGCTGCTCATGCTCGACATCGGCGGCGGCTCCATGGAGATCGCACTCGGCCGCGACGCCGAGCCGAGCCTCGCGCTGTCGCTGCCGCTCGGCGCGGGCAGGCTCACACGGGCGTTCTTCGCCCAGGACCCACCGCGCCGGTCGGAGCTCGAGCTGATGCGCAGGCACATCCGCGACTGCCTCGGACAGGTGCGCGACCGCTTGCTGTGGGAAGGCACCCCACGACACGTGATCGGCAGCTCGAAGACGTTCAAACAGCTCGCTCGCCTCTCGGGAGCCGCACCGCAACGCCACGGGCCCTTCGTCGCGCGCACCTTGCGGCGGGGCCAAGTGCATGGCAGCGTCCGCAAGCTGGCCGCCATGCCTGCCGAGAAGCGGGCGGCCCTGCGCGGGGTCTCACCGGCACGCGCGAGTCAAATCCTGGCCGGAGCGATGGTGGCGGACGCGACCATGGCGGCACTGGACATCGACTGCCTGGAAGTGAGCCCGTGGGCCTTGCGAGAAGGGGTCGTCCTGGAACACATCTCCACGCGCGTCGACAGTGACCGGACGCTGCCGTTGCACGCGCTCGAGCTGCCGCGGCACGGCCCGGAGTCCCCGGTCAGCGTGCTCCCGCGACGGATGTGATCAGGGGATCAGCGGTTGCCGAACGCTTTGCCGCCGAATCGTCCGAATGCGGCATTCATCAGTGGCGAGCGGGTGACCGTCACTTTGAGGCGGTTCAGAATGGGGGCGATGGGGCGGGGGTCGACGTCGCGAAGCGCCTCGGTGAGCAGGCGGACGAGTTCGGCGCAGGAGTCGTAGCGGTCACCGGGGGCTTTCGCGAGTGCCCGGTGGAGGATCGCGTCGACCTCGGGCGGGATCCAGCGGTGCTGTGCGGACAGCGCCGGGGGAGGCTCGCGCAGCTGCGCTTCGGCGGTGGCCATGAGGTTCTCGCGAGAGAACGGCGTGTGGCCGGTGAGCAGCTCGACGGCGGAACAGGCCAACGCGTACTGGTCGGTGGCCGGTGACACCGTCTCCGCCCGCAGCAGTTCCGGCGCGGCATACGGCACCGATACGACGACGAACCCGTTGGTGGCCAAAGGCGGTTCCGGCCGATCCAGCCACCGCGCCGAATCGAAATCCGAGATCTTCACCGTCGACTCGTCCGTCCCGACCAGCACGTTCGCCGGTTTCACGTCGAGATGGACCACTCCGTTGGCGTGCGCGAAATCCAATCCCGCCGCGACGTGCGTCAGTACGTGGAGCACCCGCCGCAGGTCCGGGTACCGATGCGGTGAACGCACCAATGTCGAACCCGTCGCGCCCGCCACGTACTCGTGTGCCGACCACAGCCTGCCGTCGGTTTCCCCGTGCGTGTACATCCGCACGATGTCGGGGTGTCGCAACGCCGACAAGATGTCGAACTCGTGCACGAATCGGGCGCGCGCCTCGGGTGACCGACTGTCCTCGGGCCCCAAGATCTTCAAGGACACCGGGCGTGACCACTCCGGATCCTCGGCCAGGTACACGTGGCTGCTGCCACCGTGTCCCAGCGGGGCCCGCACGACGAAGCCCGCGAACTGGTCACCTGGTTCTAGCAGCACCGCCTCACCATAGTGCGACGCCCCCAGCCGCACGCCCGTGTTTGCCTTCGGTGTGCCCAACGGCACTGCGCCCGCGCGGTGAGCGCGATGATGCCCGCCGACGCGCAGCCTGCGGGACGCGAGACTGCTCCCGCCGGCCCGAAGGTCGTGGCACGACACATCAGGCCGACGGGCAGCACGGCGGTGGGTCAGACGAGGGTGATCTTGAGGGTGTAACCGGCCGCCGAGCCGTCGGCGGAGGTGACGAGGATCTGGTAGTCGTTGCCGTCGGCGACGAGATCGGCGTGCGGTGCCTCGTTGGCGACCTGCGGCCCGATCAGCGGGGCCACCGAGACGCGGGCATTGCCCGCGACGTCGAAGCTCAGGCGCTGCCCCGGCGCGGTGGCGATGGAGTAGCTGTCGGCCTTGCCCTGCCCGACGTTGCCGCTGATCTCGGCGCTGTTCTGGCCGGGAGCGATCTGCAGGCGTTGCACGACGCCGGGAACCGAAGGAATACCGGGCGCGGCCTGGGCGGTCGCTGCCCCTCCGGCCGCGGTGAAGCTGACGACGGCGAGCACCGCGGGCACGGTACCCACCAACGAACGAATCAGTCGAGAAGCGGTCATGGGCACCATCTTTCCTCAGCGCGTGTGCGAGATCTCATGCGGCTGCGGTAAACCGATGGCTACGCCCGGGGATCGCGCGTGGTCACCGCACAGACGAAGGCGCCCCAGTGACCGATCACGGATGGAAACACCGGCAATGGACGGGAGATGTCGGTGCCTCATGCCACACTGGCGGTGTAGTCACCTGGCCAGAGGAGAACGAATTGGCCGACATTGATGACCGCCCCGTGGTGCGACTGGTCGCGCATTGCCGTCGCTGTCACGGTTGGCTGCTGTCGCCACAATCGGTCGCACAAGGAATCGGCCCGACCTGTGCGATCCATGAACGCGCGGAGCTGCGCGCCCAATCTACCCGAGAACTCACTCTTTTCGACGTCGCGGCGTAGCCGGGGTTCGGTGCGTTGTCCGGCCGACCCGAAGATCCTGACCGGGTCGTCCCGCATCGAGTCCATAGCCGAGCTGTGGCATGGGGAGCGAGACGGCCCGGCGGGCCGATGCGTTCAGGTCGTCGCGATCAGAATCTGTTCCGATTCGGCCGGTCGCAGCCCGTCGGTCCGGTCGGCGAAGTAGCGGCCGGTCAGCTCCGCGGCGGAGACGTGCCGGGTGGCGGCGAATCCCGCGTCTTCGGCCAGCCGCACCATTTCCTCGGGACGGAAGAAACTGATGAACGGCGTGCCGGATCGGCGGGCGCCCTCCTCGGCGAATCCGCGCATAACCTGTTCATCGGCGTCGACGAGTTCGAGCGGCAGCAGGAAGGTCGTGACCAGAGCGGAGCCCGGCGCGAGCGCCGAAAGTTGCTGCAGAGTAGCGATATTCGCCTCGCGGGTCAGGTACATCGACACACCGGTGGAGGCGACGAGCGCCGGACGGGCGGGGTCGAAACCGGCCTCGAGGAGCCGCTGCCACCACGCGTCCACTTCGAAATCGACCGGAACCAGCCGCAACCACGGCGGGATGTCGAAGCCGAGTTCGCTGAGGCGCTGCCGTTTCCATGCCTGCGGTCCGGGTTGATCGACCTCGAAGACGGTGAACCGCGCGGCCAGCTCCGGTCTGCGCTGGGCGAAGGTGTCCAGTCCCGCGCCGAGTACCACGTACTGATCCACGCCGCGCTCGGCCTGCTCGGCCAGCAGATCCTCTACGAAACGCGCCCGGGACACGATGCCCGCGCGCATCGGCGCGGTGGACCGCGGATCCATGTCCGGGCGGTCCCGCCAGCCGTCCTCGGGCGCGGCCAGGCGTAGGCCGACGCGGTCGTCGAACACGTGCGGCGCCTGGTCGTGCAGCGCGTGCACGGCTCGCCACAGCGCGACCCGGACCGCAGTGCTGTCCGGCGCGATCGTCTCGGGTGTCATCGGCTCACTCCTCTCCCGGGGCCTGCAGGCTCCATACCCGCCCGTCCGGGTCGTGGACGGTCATCTCCCTCGTCCCGTAATGGGTCGGCTCGAAGTCGGTGCGGACCTCGACACCGTCACCCGGACGTACCGCTGGGCTCGCCACCTTCAGCACCAACCGGGTGCTCGTCTGCTGTGTCGGCGGCACCTCGGCCACGAAGACGTAAGCTCCCTCGCCGTTGCGGAACTGGCCGGAGTTGTGATCGGTCTCGAAGTCGACCGTGAAGCCGAGCCCTTGCAGGAATTTCGCCATCCGGCCCCAGTTGTGGGTCTCCAGGAACACGGCCTCGATGCCATCGGTGGTCATTGCCGATCCTCTCCTTCGTCGTCGAGGTAGGCGCGCAGCGCGGCGGTGACCAGCGCCGACAACGACATCTCCGACTCGATCGCCCGATACTTGACCTGCTTGATCAGCTCGATCGGCAGGTAGACGTTGAACTGCTTCACTTCCTCGGCCACGAGGCAATGCTAGCAAACTAGCATGCTAAGGGACAGGGTTCCAGCATCGACCGTCGATCGGGTCATCGAACCCGAGTTCGAGCACGACGCCGGTCGCTGTGGTTAAGATGAGCGACGCTCATTTTCCGTGGACGGGCGGGAGGAAGTCATGCCGCCGAAGGCTGTCGGTCAACGTCGTCGCCCCTCGCAGGCGCGGGCCAAAGCGACCAGGGAGCACATCCTGGACACAGCGGCGCGGCTGTTCGGCGAGCGCGGTATCGCCAATACCTCCACGAACAAGATCGCGGCGGAAGCGGGCGTGAGCATCGGCACGGTCTACCGGTACTTCGCCGATCGCGGTGTCCTGGTCGAAGAACTGCTCGAGCGGTTGCTCGAAACGGTGGAGCGGCGTTTCACCCAGCGTGTCTTCGACTTGTCGGGAAAAACGATGCATCAGGTCGCCGCCGACATCCTGGGCGTGATCACCGAAGAGCTGGTGGCCAATGCGAAGTTGGTGCGCGCGCTCGTCGCAGGCGTGCAGTTCTACAGCAGTGGCATTCCCGAGTTCGAACCGCGGCTGCGCCTGCTGGTGAAAGTGATGCTGATCCAAGTGCTCGGTCCGGGCGACGATCACGAGTACGACGTGATGACCTTCGTCGTGATCAATACCGGTTTCGCGGCTGTCTTGCGCGCGTCCGCCCTGGAGGTCGACGACCCCGCGCGCGCGGAGGCGATCGACATGACAGCGCGGATGATCGGCGCCTGGGCCGAAGCCGAGGCGGCGGCGCGCGCCGCCGTCTGAGCAGCTGTGGCGCTCTGCGCAAAAAAGTGAGCACCTGACCATGTATGTGGTGCGCATGAGCTTCCCAAATCGGGCTTTCCTTCATGATCTTCGCTGGTCAGAGCTTATTTTTCCGTTACTTCCCCAGCCGCCCGAAGCGGAGTAGCAGCTGAGTCGGCCTGCGGTTTACCGTTTTTCCACGGACCGAACGGCAGATAGTGCCGCGGACACCGCGAGGTAGTCACGGTCGCCGATCGAGCGCGAACCCGACGCTCCCTCGGTTCCACGGCGACAAGGAGGTCACCAGTGACGATCGAGAGCATCGCCCACGTCGAATCCAACAAGGCGCGGCGCGTCACGCCGCAGACACCGAAAACCCACCGGGCCGCCGCGAAGGTCGTCGCGCACCTCATCGATTCCGCCGCGTTGCCCGGCGGCACGGCCGAGGCGGAAGCCGCTGCCGTGGTTCGGATGTGCTTGGAGTGGGCCGTCCAGCGATTGAACGGGCAGGAATCGACCGGACGAACCGACATTCTGCAGACAGCGGCGGCGGGATGGGCCAGGAAGGGGATCCCGATCGACGGCATCCTCCATGCGATCCACGCCGGGTTCAAATTCGGATTGGGCATGCTGTTCGCCGACGAAGACGGCCGCGCCGACCTCATCGCGGGCGCCGCCGTCACGCTCGAGCTCTTGAACCTGATCACCGCGACGGTCAGTAAAGCGTATGTGCGAGAGTGCAAAGCCGTGGCGGCCGAGGACCACGCCGCGACGCACACCTTGACTTCGGCGCTGCTCGGCGGGCACGCGTCCTCGATGATGGCTCGCGAATGCGGAATACCGGTCGCCGACGAGTATTTCGTGCTCGCGGTCGCGGTGCCCGCGCATCCCGACGAAAGCCTTCCCCAGCTCGACAGCCGAGTCGTCGCCCGGCGTAAGCTGCGCCGCCTGCAGTCCGGCCTCGCCGACCTGTTCGACGGCCGGGCGCTGTCGCTGCTGTCGGTCGACGGAGGAACGATCCTCATTCCCACCACCCAGCTCAGCGCCCTCGATCTCGACGGCGTGGTCGACAAGCTGTCCGCGGCGGCGCGCGTGCCGGTCACCGCCACCGTCGTGACCGCCGGTCCCCGGCAGGTCTCCGTCGCCGCTGCCCAAGCCCATGAGTTGCTCGACACCGTAGAGCAACTCGGACGCGAACCCGGGTTGTACAGATTCACCGAACTGGCGCTGCAATATCAGCTCACCCGGCCCGGCATCGGCCGCGATGTGCTCGGCACCCGAGTCGCGCCGCTGATGGAACATCCGGACCTGTTGGAGACGCTGCGGATCCACATCGACAACGACCTCAACCGCCAGCGCACAGCTCGGCAACTCCATGTGCATCCGAACACCGTCGATTACCGGCTGCGCCGAATCGCGCAGCTCACCGGACTCGATCCCGCCGACGCCAGGGGACTGTGGTACCTGCGTTCAGCGCTGATCGTCTGGACCGACGACGGCACCCGGCGGCTCCCCGCCAATGCCAGGCGAATGGCCGACTCGCGGTAGTCCGCAGGCCGCCTCGCCCCCTCGACAATCCGCGATGGAGGTGCGAAGAATATCCGGACGCGCGACGCACGCGCGGATGCTCATGGAGGTGCGTGCCGTGGCCGATCGAGTGCCCGGAGGACGTCTGGTCAGGAGCGGTCGGTTGGGCAGACTGGCCGCAGGCCAAGCCGTGCGTGGGGTCGGAGCCCGGTTGTCGATGATCGGCCGGACCGAAGAGGCCCGGCGCGTACTCGCCGAACGTTCCACACTCGCGACCGCGCAGCAGGTTGTCACGGTGCTCGGCAGCATGAAAGGCGCGGCGATGAAGCTGGGCCAGATGCTGTCGGTCCTCGATGTCGACCTCGTTCCGGAATCGCATCGCGAGCTCTTTCGGACCAAGCTGGCCGAACTCCGCGATCAGGCGCCGGCCGTGCCGTTCGGGGAGATGCTGAAAGTCATCGAGGACGATCTCGGGCCGCCTGCGCGCGTATTCGCCGACTTCGACGAGACACCGATCGCCGCGGCATCGATCGGCCAGGTCTATCGGGCACGACTGCACGACGGGCGCACCGTCGCGGTCAAGGTGCAATATCCCGGCGTCGATCGAGCCGTCCACGCGGACATGCGCAATCTCGAGATGCTCAGCAAGCTGTGGAAGTCCATGTTGCCCAGCGCCGCCGACAATGCCGTGCTGGACGAGATCTCGCGCAATATCGGTAACGAACTCGACTATCCGCGGGAAGCCAGGACCCAGCATCGGGTCGCGATGCGTTATCGGGGGCATCCGTTCATCACGGTTCCCGACAGTATCGAAGAGTACTGCGCGCGCAGAGTTCTCGTAACCGAGTTCGTCGAAGGCGGCACTTTTCAGCAGATCCGGACGCTGCCCGACACCGAGCGTGACCGGCTCGGTGAGTTGATCTACCGCTTCTATATCAGTTCGCTGTTCTGCGACAATGAATTCTGCGGTGATCCGCATCCGGGAAATATCCTATTGGCGGCCGACGGCAGGCTCGCGTTCGTCGATTTCGGACTCTACGACCGGATGGACCCCCTGCATGTCGACTTCGAACGCGCGTGTCTGCGTGCGGCCGGGGAACACCGCGCCCGAGACCTCTACGAGGCCTGGGTCGGGCGCGGCATCATCGACCCGGATGTGGGGGTCACTGCCGAGGAATGCTTGGAATACGTATGGGCCGCGACGGGATGGCATTTGCTCGACGAGCGAATAACGATCACCCCCGAGGTCGCGACCGGTGCGGTGATTCTGGCTGTCGACCCTCGTGCCGCCCAGTTCAAAGGCATGCGGCAGCAGTTGCTTCCGCCCGAGCACGTGTTCTCGCGACGCGCGGATCTGTTCACCTTCGCCGTGCTCGGTCAGTTGCGGGCCACCAACAATTGGCATCGGCTCGCGCGTGAGTGGCTCTATCACGAGGACCCCGTCACCGAGATCGGGCAGGCCATCGCGAAATGGCGGGCCGGCTTGTGACGCCGTTCGAGTTTCCGGACCCCGCAATCCACTGATGCGCTGAATCCGGTGACCGACTCCGACGCCTTGCGTTTCGGATTTCGGTCCGGAAATGGGACTGCGTGACCGCGGTATCTCGTCGGCGGCCCATGCCATGCGGTCGATCTCGGTTTCTCTCGTTCTGTGGCCGCTCATATAGGTAGCCGCAACTTCGCAGTGAGCCGCCCAGAATCCGTTGCTGACCAGCATCTTTCGCCGAATTCCGTCCTATCGTTGCTGCCGTTCGACATTGCGAGGCGCGCCTGCCGGCAAGGACAACCATGCCGAAATACGGAAAGGCATTCGATGAGATCAAGCGTCAGTCGGCGAATATTGCGCACCGCCGTATTCACCGTAACCGCGACCATGACGATGGGGTTGAGCGTGCTGACCGTGCACGCGGCCCCGGAGACGGGTCCGACGGAGCAGCAGTTGGCCGATTACATCGCGGCGGGCCGTAAGGCAGCGCCGGTTGCGGATTCGGGGAGCGCGGGGTCGGGGTCGGCGTGTACGTCGGGGAGTGGTGCGGGTTCCGGGAATGGATCCGGTGACTGCTACGGGGGTTCGGGCAGTAGTTCCGGGTCGTCGGGTGGCTATGCCAGTGACACCGTGGGATTCGGTCCGCCGATGACGTCGTGGTTGGCGGCGTTCGGGTACGGATTGACTCATCCGGATGTAGCGCCGCCGGGAGCGAACGACTGGAACTGCAAGCCGACGGCGGAGCATCCGCGTCCGGTGGTGTTGGTGCACGGGACGTGGATGAACGCCTACAACGGATTCGCGTTCATGGGGCAGCCGATCAAGGATGCGGGGTTCTGCACGTTCACGTTCAACTATGGACGGTCGAATCTGTTGGAGGGCGGCGGTCTGGGGTCGGTGTTGCCGGGGGTGATGGGCACCGGTTACATCCAGGATTCGGCCAAGCAGTTGGCGGTCTTCGTGGATCGCGTGCTGGCGGCGACGGGGGCCTCGGAGGTGGATCTCGTGGCGCATTCCCAGGGTGGGTCGATGTCGAACTGGTACACGAAGTTCGAAGGCGGCGCGGCGAAGGTGAAGAACTTGGTCACTTTCGGTGCGACGCATCACGGGACGAGTCTCGACGGGATCGGCGCGCTGGGGCGGGCGATCAACAACTTCGGAATCGACGTGCTGGGTTTCATCGAGATTTTCGTGGGGCATGCGGGAATTCAGCAGACGATCGGTTCCGACTTCGTCAACAAGCTGAACGAGCACGGTGACACGATCGCGGGGGTGGACTACACCGTGGTCGGTACCCGGTATGACGAGATCACCAATCCGTATGACCTGACGTTTCTGAAGGCGGCGCCGGGGGTGTCGGTGCAGAACATCACGTTGCAGGACGGGTGTGAGCAGGATGTGTCGGATCATCTGACGATGATGTATTCGCCGCGAGCGTTGTCGATCGCGTTGCGGGCATTGGACCCGGTGGGTCATCCGAATCTGGAGTGCACGTTCAACCCGTGGCTGCTGGGCGGGGGAGGCTCGCTGTAAACACCGCGGCGAAGTGCCCATCGAGCGACCTGGACCCTCGCTCGATGGGCACACCCATGCGGTCAGTGAGCATGTCTGGCGAGCACCGGCCGACCCACCGGCTCAGACCGCGGCCTCCCAGGCGAACCCGTCCGGGTCCACGAAAGGGCCGATATTGCCGCGGATGGCGATCCGGTGCGACCCGGTGCCTTCCGGTGCGATGCCGGCGTCCTTGGCAGCGGCACGGCGCCCGTAGAGCGCCAGTTTGACCGACGCGGCCGGGGTGGCGAACTCCACGTACTTGCTGCCGAAGCTCTTCGCCACAGCCAGGCCGTGGTCGATGTAGAACTGCTTGGTCGCCTTGACGTCGTCGACCCCGAGGAGCACGACGAAATCATCGACTTCCCGGGTGGCCGGGCCGGTGTCCTTCTTCGATGACGTCGCCACCTTCCAGAGCGCACCGTCCGGCGCCTGGACGACACCGCCGTAGCCCCAGAAGCTCTTCTTGACGGGCTTGAGCGTCGTCGCACCGGCGTCGACAGCGGTACCGACGAGGCTGTCGACGGTGCTCGGCTGAGACACCACCAGCGACAGCACATAGCCGCGGAAACCGCTGGTCGGAGCGTCGGAGGCGCGGAAGCGCAACTTGCCGCCGAGTCCGAACGCGGCGGCGTAGAAAGCCTCGGCGGCGCCCGGATCGGGCACCTCGAGCACGACGGAATCGATTGCGGCCTGATCAGTGGTGAGATTCATGGCACCAACGCTAGGCGGCGCGCGGCGAGCGACGCTTCTCGATTCCTGACCGGTCGGTTCCGGCGGCCAGAGATCCCGCCCGAGACCGTCCGGCGGACGTGCCACAGCTACCTAGCGGCCGCGGTGATCAGCCGCTGAATCCCGAGTCGGCCGTCGAGGGCGCGAGGTGCGCTTGGTCGCCAGCTGCGGCGGGGCGCAGGGATCGGCTTGCTCACGTACGCCATGGGTGTTTACTGGGGGAGCGGTTCGGTTCGTCCACCCTTCGATGGCGGTTCGAGGTGCGTATGCCGGTATGGCGGATTCGCGAGTTTCGTGACGCTGATCTGGATCAGGCGATCCAGATCTGGGAGCAGAGCCGTATGGACACCGCGGGTGAGCCGGTGTTCGCGTTGGCGGAGGTGCTTGCGTCCGCGCGGGCGGGGCAGCCGGCGGTGGTGGCCGAGGTCGGCGAAGAGATGGTGGGTATGGCCGTCGCGCAGGTCCAAGGTGAGCGGGCGTGGGTGTTGCTGGTGGCGCTCGGTGCGCAGTGGCGGCGGCGCGGTATCGGCAGTGCGTTGCTGACCGAACTGGAGAGGCGGCTGCGGGCGGACGGGGTGCGGCGGATCTGCACGCTCGTTCCCGAGGGCGCCACCGGGTCGGTCGCGTTCGAGAATTCCGGCTATCTGCGCAGGACGGGTTTGGTCTTCTACGAGCTGGTCGAACCGTTGGCGCCCGCGCAGTCCAGTCTGCTGAGCGAGCTGGGCGGTCGGCTGTTGCCACCGGGGTTGTGGGAGTCGATGGCGGGCATGGACCGAGAGAAAGAGGTCATCGAGCGGCGGATCGTGTTGCCGTTGGCGCGCCCGGATGTCGCGGAACGTTATCGGGTCAGGCCACCCAAGAGCGTGATCTTGTTCGGACCGCCGGGTACCGGGAAGACCAGTTTCGCGAAAGCGGTCGCTTCACGACTGGGTTGGCCGTTCGTGGAGTTGTTCCCGTCTCGGCTGGCCGCGACGGCCAGCGGTGGTCTCGCGGCCTCGCTGCGTGAGGTGTTCGCGGATTTGAGCGACCTCGATGAACTGCTGTTGTTCATCGATGAGGTCGAGGAGATCGCCGGTGCGCGCGAGGGGACGGCGACCAGCCCGGCGCACGGGGTGACGAACGAGTTGCTGAAGCTGATCCCGGTTTTCCGGGAGGACTACAGCCGGTTGCTGATCTGCGCGACCAACTCGGTCCGATCTCTGGATTCGGCATTCCTGCGGCCGGGCCGCTTCGACTACGTGATACCGGTCGGCCCGCCCGACGAGCCTGCCCGCAAGGCAATCTGGCGGCGCTACCTGGGTCCGGCAGCCGAGACCATCGATCTCGCACGCCTGGTCCGCGCGACAGTCCACTTCACTCCCGCGGACATCGAGTTCGCCGCGCGTGCCGGTGCGCAGTCGGCGTTCGAACGCGCGGTCCGCGAGGAAACGAGCGAACCCGCCGACCTCGAGGACTATCTGGCCGCCGTCGCCAACACTCGCCTGACGCTGACACCGGAAATCCTGACAGCGTTCGAGCAGGACCAGGCCGACTACACCCGACTATGAGATTCGGCCACATTCGAGGCGTGCTTACGGAGATTCAGGACTCGATACCGAGGAGTGGTCCGCAGCCTGTGGTGGACGCCATCGCCGATCACCTCTCCGAGGCGTGCCGAAGGGAGTGCGACTCCATCAACAGTTCATAAGATCTGCGGCGGTCGCTCGGGTCGTACAGGTCGGTCTTGATCAACAACTCGTCGGCACCGGTGGCATCGACCAGCGCTTGCAACTGCGGTAGCACCGTGGCGGCGCACCCGACGAACACACCGGTCAGCTTGTCATCGGTGTTCCGACTATTCATATACCCGTGTGCTTCAGCGGTTTGCGGGCTGGGCAGTTGTATCGGTCGGCCCTGCCGTCGCCGGGCGACCTTCATTCTCAGCGATCCGGCCAGCCACTGGGCTTGCTCGTCGCTGTCGGCGACGATAACCGCCACACTGATGACGATGCGCGGAGCCGGGCACAGCGATGACGGCTGGAACGTTTGCAAGTAGCTTCGGACCGCATCAATCGTGCTCGAGGGTTTCAGATGGTGGGCGGCGGCGAACGGGAGCGCGAGGCTCCCAGCGATCCGGGCGGTATGGTCGCCGCTGCCGAGCATCCAGATTTCCGGCCTATTGCCCACGGCAGGCACAGCCGCCACGCGGCCACCGGCTCTATCCACCTCGAACAGCGCGAGCAGCGCTCGAACCTGATCTTCGAACGATTCGGCCGTGCGGTCGTGCTCGCTGCGCACGCGGTCGGTGATCTCGCGAGGTCCGCCGAGCGCTCGTCCGAGTCCGAGATCGATTCGCCCCGGGTGAAAAGCCTCCAAGGTGCCGAACTGTTCGGCGACCACGATCGGAGCGTGATTCGGCAACATCACCCCGCCGGCGCCGACCCGAATCCGCCGCGTCACCGAGGCCACGCGTTCGACAACGACTGCCGGTGCCGCGCAGGCCACACCCGCCATCCCGTGGTGCTCGGGCACCCAGTACCGGTAGTAGCCGAGATCGTCGACGAGCTGTGCCAGCTCAACGCTATTGCGCAGCGCCATCCTCGCGTTCGATCCCTGCGTGACAGGAGCCGTGTCCAGAACCGAGATACGAACCTCACGAGGGTGTTCGACCATTCAGAGCACCTTTCCGCAGCGGTATCCCGCGCTTGCTCAGTTCCCGCCGGCCGTTGAGCATCCGTCGTGCTCGATGCCGCGACGGTATCCGCGCTGACGCTGTGGATATCGTCGCACTGCCTCGTGCAGTCGCACCGGGCCGCAGCGTCCGCTCCCACGAATGCGGGTCCTCGGAGAGGCAAGCGGCCGCGGTAGTTCCTCCCGGTCAGGAACCCCGAACTCGCGCATGGAATCGCGGTCGGGGTTCCGTCGCGGGCTCTCGACAGTTCACCCGAGAGGGGCGGCGACGAGTGTGCGGAGGGTCATCGGCTCGGCGAGCACGAGTTCGAGCACCTGCTCCACATGTCGGAAGTGCGCTGTCGTGAAGTGGTCGGCGAGAGACTGAGCGCTGGTCCACTCCTCGACGATCACCATCCGGCCGACGTGGTTCGGGTCGAGGTAGGGCCGGTAGGCCAGGCAGCCGGGCTCCTCCAGCGAAGGCTCGATCATCGCTTCCAGCGCGGTGCGAAGCCGATCCTCCTGTCCTGGCGCGGCCAGGCACTCGGCGATGACGGTGAGCGACATGTGATCTCCTGTGCGGTAGAGGTTCTCACGGCCGAGTGGGACCGGCGCCCGCGCCGGAGGCGGTGATCGCCGCGGCGATCTCGGCCAGGTCCGACGGCGTCAACGCCACCGAGTCCGCGCCGATCCAGCCGTCGACCTGGTCGGACTTGCGCGCACCGACGATGGCTCCGGTGATACCGGGCCAGGCCAGCACCCAGGCGATGGCCACCTCGGCGACGGTCACGCCGTGTCGTGCGGCGATGGGGCGCAGCGCGTCCGCCAACTGGAGGTTGGCGGTCAGACCGGTGGTGAAGTCGTGGTGGGCGGTCCGCCAGTCCTCTGCGGGCAGACCGGCCACACGCTCGGCGGAAAAGGCCCCGGTCAGCAGGCCGGACTGCAACGGCGAGTAGACGATCACGCCGGTTTCGTGTGCGTGTGCCCAAGCGATCTCGGCGGCGGACGACCGGTTGATCGCCGAGAACGGCGGCTGGATGACGTCGACGTGAGCGATCCGCTCGGCGGCCTCGAGCAGGTCTGGCGTGTGGTTGGACAATCCGATCGCCCGAACCTTGCCCTCGGCCTTCAGGTCGGCCATGACCTGCCAGTACTCCTCCAAGGGGGTGGCGTTGGGCGACACCGCCCCGAAGCCGCCGCCGGCGTACTCCAGCGATTCGCCGGTGTCGGGATAGTGCACCTGGTACAGGTCGATGTGGTCGACCCCCAGCCGCCGCAGGGAGTCTTCGACCTCGTGGCGCACGCTCGCGGGTTTCATGATCCGCCGAGGCGCGGCCGACGGGTTCTCCGGGTCCCAGACCAGGCCGACCTTGGTGAAGATGTACGGGCGGTCGGCCTGCGGCAGGCCGGAGATGGCCTTGCCGACCAGTTCCTCCGAATGGCCCAGGCCGTACACGGCGGCGGTATCGATCCAGTTGACGCCCGCGTCGAGCGCGTGGCGGATCGCGGCGACCGATTCGGTGTCGTCCGTGGCGCCCCAGCTGAAGGTCCAGCCCGATCCTGAAACGGCCCACGAACCGAAGCCGAGCCGGGTGATGTCCATACCGGTGGTGCCGAGGGGGACGGCGGTCAGGGTGGTCATTGCGCAGTGCTCTTTTCTTGTCGGCGTTCGTTTTCGGTGCCTCCAACCTTGGCGGCCGCGTCCCGGGCTACCCAGTGCCAGCTGGAGCCTGGGCACCGCATGACCAGGCTCGCGTCCGGCAGGCGCGGGGATACTGGCCGCATGCCATTGGACAGACGGGCGGAACTAGGCGAATTCCTGCGCTCTCGGCGGGCCCGCTTGCGGCCCGAGGAACTCGGCCTGCCGGACTACGGCGGTCGCCGCCGCGTTCCCGGGCTGCGCCGGGAGGAACTCGCGCAGCTCGCCGGAGTGAGCGTCGACCACTACGTGCGGCTGGAACAGGGGCGCACCCTGCACTTTTCCGAAGCGGTACTGGATGCGGTCGCCCGGGCGCTGCGCCTGAACGATGTCGAGCGGCAACACCTCTACCGGCTCGCACGACCTTGGTCGGAAGGCGACCGCGCGGATGCGCCGCAGCGGGTCCGGCCGGGGTTGCGGCGGCTGCTGGACTCGGCCGCCGACGTGCCCGCGTACATCGTCGGCCGCAACACCGACGTCCTGGCCTGGAACCGACTCGCCGCCGCGCTGATCACGGACTTCGGCGCACTGCCACCCGCCCAGCGGAACCTGGCCCGCCTCGTCTTCCTGGACGAAGGCATGCGCAGCCTCTACGCCGACTGGCCGGAGAAGACCCGCGACGTGGCCGCCTACCTCCGACTCGACGCCGGGCGTCACCCCGACGACCCGGAAACGGCGGCGTTGCTCGACGAGCTTTCCGCGAGCAGCCCGGAATTCCGGAAAGCGTGGGCAGAGCACCAGATCAAGGACAAGACCCACGGCCGGTACGTCTACCGGCACCCGGTGGTCGGCGAACTGGACCTCGGCTTCGAAACCCTGCGCTTCCCGGACGATCCGGACCAAGCGCTGATCGCGCACACCGTCGAAGACGGGTCGGCCTCGCAAACCGCCTTGCGGTTACTGGCGAGCTGGGCTGAGGAAACGCGGCCGGTGAGTTGAGACCACTCTTGCCATCGCGAGTTCCCCTCGTCGAGCAGCGCGCCACCACCGCCGTCCGGAGTCGATGGCACGCCGGATCTTGCGCACAGTGGGTATCTGTGTGAGCAGGTGTTGCTGATATCGCCACGGCATTTGTGGCCCGTGCCGAGCCGCCATCGCATAGGCGAGTCGCACGGGGCTGCGGTCGAGATACCGGTCAGCGTGTTCGAACCAGATCATGCTGGTGCGGGCGGCCGCCTGGATCGGGCGTAGCGCAGCGCGGCGCTGCGCATCGTAGTTCTCCAGCGCGTCGGTGAGCTCGGCATGCTCGTACAGGTTCTGTGCGAGCACGACGGCGTCGACAATTGCCAACCGGGTGCCGGAACCGATGGTGAAGTGCGTCGTGTGCGCTGCGTCGCCGAGCAGCACCACGTTGTCGTGATACCAGATCTTGTTGGTCACCTCGGGAAAGCGGCTCCACCTCGCCGCTTCGCCTCGTGTGGTGCTGAGCAAGGAGTGATCGTCGAGAGTGCGCGTGAATATGTTCTCCAAAACGCGCAAGTTCTCCAGATTGTCCTGGGAATCGAATCCCAGTCCACGCCAAGTCTGCGGTTGGCACTCGACGATGCAGGTGCTGATTTTCCCGGCAATCGACGGGTAGGCATGGAACCAGATCCATCCGGCCGAGGTGTGTTCGAAGGCGAAGGTGAATCGGGTGAAGACCTTGTCCGTACCGAGCCAGACATATCGATTCTCGCCGAGTGTGACGGACGTGCCGAAACGATCGTCAACCAGCCGCCGTACCCGGCTGTTCGCGCCATCGGAGGCGACGATGAGATCGGTGTCGCCGAAGCCGGACAGATCGTGCACCTCTCGCCCATGCTGGACATCGACGCCCAGGTCGCTCGCCCGCCGGGAAAGTACGTCGAGCAATGCCGCGCGCCCCATGCTGAACCCGTAGCCCCCGAAATACGCGGCTCGGTCGTCACGCACATGAATTTCCTGCTCACGCCATAGGACCGACCCGGCCCGCACCGCCTGGGCGCTGTCGGGGTCATTCCGATACAGAATGTCGAGCAGGTCGTCCCAATACACGACGCCCCAGCCATAGGTGGACCCAGCGGGATCGCGGTCGATCACCGTGATGTCATGAGCCGGGTCGCGCCGCTTCATCGAAATCGCGAAGTACAGTCCGGCCGGCCCGCCACCGACGCACACGATCTTCATCTCGTCACCAGCTCCAGCCCGGTCGGTCGAACTCGGCTTCACATGAGCCCTGCTCGATGCGACCGAGCCCGGCACGCTGTACGTGTCCGGGCCCGGTCACCGGCGCTAGAAGCTGCCCCAGCCACCCCAGCCGGGGTTCCACCACCCCCAGCCACCGTTACCCCAGCCGCCGCCCCAACCCCAACCCCAACCGCCGCGGCCCCAGCCGCCGCCGCCCCAACCCCAGCCGCCGCGGCCCCAGCCGCCGCCGCCCCAACCCCAGCCACCGCCGTGACCCCAACCAGGGCTGTCGACGAGCTGGGTCGCAGACGTGGGCGTCGTTGCGCGGGCGGTAGGCGCTTGCGCCGCAGCTGCGACGACCGGAACTGCGGCAACTGCGGCTATACCGGCGGCGGCCGCTAACCGGGCGAACTTTGTATGTGAATTCTTTCTGTCGAACATGATAGGGCTCCAGGGACAGTCCCGACCTGCCCGAATTGTACGCGTTTTAGCGGAATTGTAGAAGTTTCCGTGTTGCCCAATTTATAATGCTCGCCGCATTCCCTACCGCTGCCTGATCCGAGGATGCCCGCGTGCCCTGTGGAGGGGATGGAATCGTCAGTAAGGCCGGTGTATTCGGTGGCCGGGATCGATGAGGATCTTGCCTTCGATCCGGCCGGCGGCCAGCTGGTCCAGTGCGTCGCCCAGCTCGGCGAGCGCTATCGGGGGTCGGACGAATTCGTTGCCCAGTTCCGGGGTGGCGGTGAGGATGTCCAATGCCGCCGGAAGGTCGGTGTCGCAGATGTGGGCCAAGGTCGTGTCGAGGGTGACCTCGCGGAAGATCATCGAGTGCAGGTCGAGTGTGGGATGTTGTTTCGGGATGCCGACGGCTTGGACTCGACCACCGTCGGTGACCATGTCGAGGGCGGCGGCCAGTTGGCCCGGCGCGCCACTGGCTTCGATCACCACATCGGGCTTGCGACCGCCGAGCGCGTCGCGGACGTCGGCGCTCAGCGCTGAGGAGGGCGGCAGGGTTCGGGCGGCGCCGAGCCGTCTGGCGCGTTCGAGGCGGGTGCCGGGGAAGTCGATGACGGTGATGTCGTAGTCGCCGAGATGTTTCAGGCCGGCCAGGACGAACGAGCCGATCGCTCCGGCGCCGATGACCACGACATGGTCGCCGTCGCGTACCCCGGCTCGACGGGCGGCGTGGATGCCGACGGCCAAGGGCTGCGCGAGTGCGGCGTGGTCGAGGGGGAGGCCGGGCGGCAGTCGGCGCAATGTTCGCACCGGAACGGCGACGTATTCGGCCATGCCGCCGTCGAGGTCGAGCCCGAGGGTCTGGTATCGCGCGCACCGGTTGGTGCGGCCTTCGTGGCAGCGTCGGCAGGTGCCGCACCAGATCCCGGCTCCGCTGGCCACGAGTGTGCCGGAGGCGAGGTCTGTTCCGGTGTCGACTTCCACGATCTCGCCGACGAATTCGTGCCCGGGGATGATCGGGCCGAGGTGGCGGCTGTGGGGGTGACGGTGGTGGACGGGAAAGATCTTCGGCCCGGCTGTCCACTCGGCGGCGTCGGTTCCGCAGATGCCCGAGCGCAGCACACGCACCAGCGCTTCGGTCGCACCCGGGGTGGGGATGGCGACGTGTCGCAGACGGATATCGCGGGCGCCGTGGTAGACGGCGGCTTGCATCGTCGATGGCACAGAAGGTCCTCGAGGTCGGGGCGTGTTGCCGGACAGCGCCGTCGGGCCGGTCGTATGACGAGCGGCCCGACGGCGTTTCATACGGTGACGGGTGCGTCGTCGCGGGGGTCGGTCATGGGTCGGATGACGACGGTGTCGTCGGTGGCGCCGGAACGGGGCAGCAGCAGGGCGACGACGGCGGCGAGTCCGAAGAAGCAGGCACACAGGATGAGTCCGCCGCTGAAACCGATGTCGGCGGCCAGTCCGGCCAAGGCGAACGGCGCGAGCGCGGAGATGCCGCGGCCGACGTTGAAGCAGAATCCGGCTCCGGTGGCGCGGGCTCGGGTGGGGAACAGTTCACCGAGGTAGGAGCCGAACAGGCCGAAGAAGGCGGTGAACGCGCCGAACAGCGGTCCCAGCCACAGCAGACTGGTTTGGTGGGTGGTCACCGCGTAGATCGGCAGTGTCAGCGAGACCCCGGCCAGGGTCAGGATGATGGTCCGGTGGCGGCCGATGTGGTCTGCGAGGAACCCGAATCCGTTGTAACCGGCGAACATTCCCAGGTTCAGGATGGTCACGAAGACCGCGACCGAACTCGAGGGCAGGTCGCGTTCGGTCGTGAGGTAGGTGGGCAGCCAAGTCGTCGCGCCCCAGTAGCCGAACAGCGCGAGGGCCGCCATCAGGGTGCCGAGCAGGGTCGTGCGGCGCAGGCCGGGGCCGAGGACATCGCGCACGGAGACGACCTCGCCGGTGTTGGCGGCCTTGTGCACCGCCCAACCCGCGGATTCGGTGAAGAAGATCAGGACCACGACGACGGGGAGTGCGACCGCGGCGCCCGCCACGAGGAACATCAGTCGCCAGTCCGGCAGGAACCAGCCGGAGATGGTGGCGGCCATCGCGCCACCGGCAGGGAAGGCACTGATGACGAAGGCGGCGGCGCGGCCTCTGCTGTGTTCGGGCCAGGTCTCCACGACGTAGGCCGAGACCACGCTCCACACCGCGCCCAGGCCGATGCCGGCGAGGAACCGCAGCAGCAGGACGGTCTCGAAGTTCGGGGCGACGGCGATCACGGCGGTGAAGACACCGAAGGTAACCAGCGACGCGATCAGTGCCTTCTTACGTCCGAAGTTGTCGGCGACGTAACCGCCCAGGACGCTGCTGACGCCGATGCCTATCAAGGTGGCGGTGGCCAGCAGTCCGCCCTGGGTGACCGATAGCCCCATGTCCTTGCGGATGGTTGGCAGGGCCATGGACAGCAGCACTATCTCGAGCGCGTCGAACAGGTAGGCGAGAAAACACCCGCCGAGCACGATCCAACGACTACGTCGCATCGCGACACCTCCAAAGTGGCCTGCCGCGGACATGACTGCGCGGCAGAGAAAATCGTGTTCGCAGGGAATGAAGCCCGCCCTGCCGGGCAGATCCGGGATCCGCGTGCGCGGACGGCGCGGTGTGCGGCCCGCGATAGCCGGCTAGGAGCCGTCGTGGGCGGCCAGGACGAGGTCGAAGTCGATGCTCGTCCAGCCGCGTTCGGAACGGGTGCCATCGGGCGTGGGGTCGACGGCGTCGTGGCTCACGACGTCGACTACCAGGTTCTGCTTCACCCCGAACACCGCGTCACTGTCCAGGTACGGGTCGCCGGCGACGAAGATGTGGGTGATCAGGGTCCGGTATCCGGGTGCGGTGACCATGAAGTGCAGGTGGGCGGGCCGCATGGGGTCGCGGGCAGTGGCCGCGAGCAGGTCGCCGACCGGGCCGTCGTGCGGGATCGGATAGGGCGCGGGGAGAATCGAGCGGAAACGGTATTCGCCGTCGTGGCCGGACCGCAGCCAACCGCGACCCGCCGAGCGGCCGTCGGGATACGGGACGTCGTAGAAGCCGTCTTCGTCGGCCTCCCACACTTCGATGCGCGCACCCTCGATGGGGACGCCGGTGACCGAGCGCACCTGGCCGGACACATAGCAGGGGATTCCGGCCGCACCGCGGGCGATGTCACCGCCGAGCGGCACTTCAGGGGCTGTGTCGACGAAGAACGGGCCGAAGACTGTGGATTCGGTGGCTCCGGGTTCGCGCGGTTCGTTGATGGCGATGGTCAGCATCGACAGGCCGAGCACGTCGGAGAGCAAGATGAACTCCTGGCGGCGCTGGTCGGTGATGCGCCCGGTGCGGGTGAGGAAGCCGATGGCGACTTCCCACTCGCGTTCGCTGAGCCGCACGTCGCGGGCGAAGGCGTGCAGGTGCTCCACAAGGCTGTGCATGATCTCGCGCAGGCGGGGATCGGGGGTGGCGTCGAAGCTGGCCAGCACCTCCTCGGTGACGGCTTCCTCTCGGTCGGTGGTCAGAGTTCGGTCGATGCTCATGTGGTGTGCCTCGAAGGGTCGGATCCCGACCATGCGGCGTGCAGCAGGGCACGGAGGCCGGCAGGAGTGACGGGAGTGGGGTTGTCGGCGGGTGCGATCGCGAGGATGTCGTCGCCGACCGCGGCAATGTCGAGTTCGGTGACGCCGAGTTCGCATAATCCTTTGGGAATTTCGAGCTTCTCGCTGAGTTCGCGCAACGCGGTCACCGCGTCGGGGCGGGCGAGCGCGTTGGCGATCCGGTCTCCGGCCTGCGGCGCGTTGGGCAGGTTGTAGGCCAGCACGTACGGCAGGACGATGGCGTGTGTCTGCGCGTGGGGCAGATCGAACGCGCCACCCAGGACGTGGCAGATCTTGTGGTGCAGACCGGATCCGGCGACGGCGAACGCCGATCCTGCGAGGTAGGCGCCGAGCAGCAGTTCACCGCGTGCCGCGAGATCCGAGGGCGCGGCGTGGATGGTGGGTAATCCGTTGATCAGATGGCGAATACCGGCTTCGGCGACAGCACTCGAGATCGGGTTGCGCTGCGGCGCCCAGAACGCTTCGACGCAGTGGGCCATCGCGTTGAGACCGCTGGCGACCGAGAGGTCCACCGGGAGCGAAACAGTCAGTTCGGGGTCGTAGATCACCGTGCGGGGCAGGACCCGTTGATCGGTGCCGGTGGTCTTGCGGCCTCGATCGGTCAGCCCCCACACCGGCGTGACTTCCGAGCCCGCGTAGGTGGTTGGCACCGCGAGGATCGGCAGCCCGGTGGTCAGGGCGACGGCCTTGGCGGTTCCGGTGGTCGACCCGCCGCCGACCGACAGCACGAGATCGGCATGTTCGGCGGCGGCGCGGGCGCGTTCGGCGACCTCGGTGGGTACGTGCGGACGCACGTCGGTGAATGTCGCGATCACCCTGTCGGCGAACGGCGCGCACAACCGCGCCCCGATCACACCTTCCTGGCCAGTGCCGATGAGCAGGATCCGTTCGGCGCCGATACGGTCGATCTCGCCGAGCAGCTGGGTGCGCGCTGCGCCCGCACCGAAGACGACGCGGCCGGGCAACCCGTCGTAGGTGAAACTCGTCATCGGCGTTCACCCGCCGGGATGACGGTGGGCTGGAATGCGAGTAACAGCCATTCGTCGTTCTCGTACACCCAGACCGCGAGTACTCGGTTGGCCAGCGTCTTGCGGACGCCGGCGGCGGTGATCTCGGCGTGCATCTCACCGACGACGATCGCGGTGTCCGCGGCGACGACGACCCGTGTCACCGGGTGGTCGATGCGGTGGTAGCGGTAGTGACCGGTGCGGAGTTTCTCGAGGTAGCTGTCGCGGGTGTCGACCTCGGCGGTGGAATGGGTGTAGACGAGGTCGGGGTGGGCCAGCGCGGCGAAACGGTCGAACTCGCCGGTGAGGACCGCGGCGTAGCGCCGATCCTCGAGCTCCCGGATGGCGGTCGCGATGCTGGCAGCGGTCATGGTTGCGCCGGTCATGGGCGCGCTTCTGTCTGTTCGAGTTCGGAAGCGGTCGTGTGGTTCGGTTTCTCCGCGCGATCGCGCAGTGCGGTGAGTACTCGGGTCATGTCGGCCTCGGCGAGGCCGGCGTCCACGGCCTTGTCGAGGACGGACAGCGCCGCTTCAGAGCCGGGCAGGTCGAGCCCGTGTCGGTGGGCGAGGTCCAGTGCCAGACCGAGGTCTTTGCGGATGAGGGAGACCGGGGCCGCGACGGCGGTGGACTCCGGTGTGAGATACGTCTGGCGTTTGTAGCCGACGTACGGGGCTCCGGCGGCGCTGCCGCTCAGGATGTCGTAGAAGACACTGAGGTCGAGATCGGCGGCCTCGGCGATCAGCAGGCCTTCGGCGACAGCCTGGTTGAGCCCGGCCAGCACCGCGTTGACGGCGAGTTTGGCCGCCGAGCCCGCACCGACCGGGCCCGCGTGGAACTGGACCGCGGTCATCGCGGCCAGTACCGGACGGGCGCGCTCGAACTGTTCGGCCGACGCGCCGACCATCGTGGTGATGGACGCGGTCTCGGCCATGGAGACGCTGCCCGAGACCGGCGCGTCGATGAGTTGGAGGTGGGGCAGTTCGCCGAGTGCGCGCACGGCTTCGGGGCCGATGGTGCCCATCACGATGTGCAGGTGACCGGGCCGCGCGGCGCGCAGCACTTCGCTGACCACGGTGAAGGTGGAGGGACCGTCTGGCAGCATGCTGATCGACAGCGAGGCGGCGGTGAGGTCCTGCGCGGAGGCGACCGCGGTCGCCCCCTGCGGAGTCAGTCCGGGAACGGGGTCGTAGGCGAGGACGGAGTGGCCTGCCCGGACCAGATGCGTCGCCATCGGATGTCCCATACGACCCAGGCCGGCGAATCCGATCAGCATGACCGCCTCCCTCGTTCGGACATCGCGTGTCGCGCGAGCGGTGGCACGGCTGCCGTGGGGTGACGCGCTGCGAGGAAAGACATGGGTCTCCTTCGTCATCGGTGACCGGAATGGACGCACTCGTAAGAGTTATGTTCATTATCATGGAACAGAATTCCGCATAGTGTCAAGTGACACCAAACGTACTGGTTGATAGAAGGTAGCTATTAGATCGGAGGATTTCCGCCGTGTCGGACACTGGAAAGGACTTCTCGTCACTACGTAAACTGTTGTGCCGAAGCCAATTAGAGGCTTCAGCGGCCATGTTCGATGCGACTCGGTCCAGGACGGCGCAGACGCGGATGCCTCAGCGGCGATGTTGACGGACTGTTATGCCAGGCCGAACGCCGATCGCGCTGACATGCGAACGACCCGCATAGTGTTCACTGTGAATGAATGATCGAGGGCATCCGGATGAAAGGGTGAGCCGATGGAGGACAGGATCGGATCGGCGTTGCGGCAGGCTCGCCTCGAGCAGAAACTGAGTCTGCGCGGCTTGGCGGCCGCCGCAGGCATCTCGGCCAGCCAGCTCTCCCAGATCGAGACCGGCAAGTCCCAGCCCTCGGTGAGCACTCTCTACGCCCTGGTCACCCACCTCGGCGTCTCGCTCGACGAGTTGCTGGGGATCGGACAGACGCGCCCGGACGCCGACCGCACCGCAGAACCCCGCCGCCAATCCACGGGGGTCGTGCAGCGGGCCGCCGACAATCCGGTGTTGGAGATGGCAAACGGGGTCCGGTGGGAGCGGCTGGCGGTCGATCCGCGCGCCGACGTCGACGCACTGCTGGTGACCTATCAGCCGGGTGCGGCCAGTTCCGTCGACCGGACGATGATGCGCCACCAGGGAACCGAGTACGCCTACCTGCTCGCGGGTGAGTTGACGCTGCTGCTCGACTTCGACCGGCATCGTATCGCCGCAGGCGACTCGCTGTGCTTCGACTCCACCAGGCCGCACATGTATGTCAATCAGGGGGCCGAACCGGCTACGGGAGTGTGGTTCGTCTCCGGTCGCCACAATCCTGGTCCATCGCGGACTTGGGTCGCCGAACAACTCGGCGAGGCCGGAGCGCAGGCGTCCCCGCGGGTCACCAACGCCGTCGACGTGCTGAGCCTGCTCGGAGCGGTGGGCGCGCCGCCCGGCGAACGCGACACGGGGGTCGCGCAGCACGGGGACGCCTGAGCAACCCTCGCTCAGGCGAATCCGAGCAGGCAAGGGCCTTCTCGGTGGCGGGGATCGGTCCGATGCCCACGGTGGCGGGCGGAATTGCCACCGCCGCGGAGTTCTTGCCGCCCATGGTGATTCGATCGCGGGCGAGGTGGTCGTGCAGAGCCGCGCCTTCGCCTCGGACGCCCCATCGGATGTCGGTGGCGTAGAACTCGCTGCGGCTCATAGATTCCACGCCGCCAGCCAAGATGGGGTCGCTGTCACCGAAGCGCGTCTGCACGCGCACGTCGAGCACGGCCTGCAAACCCGATCCGCAGCGTCGATCCACCTGTTGACCGGGCACGATGACACCGCGGCCTGCGGCCAGCGGGGCGATCCGCCCGATCGCGGGGCCTCCCCGTTCGGGTTGAGCGCAGTCGCCGAATTGCCGGACCGTCAGCGGGACACCCCGTGCAGGATGAGCGTGTGCTCGATGCAGCGCGCGATGAATTCGTCGTCGAGCGCACCATCGACCACCAGAAGACGGAAATATATGGGGGCTGAGAGGGTTTCGAGTACTTCGCGGGGATCGACGTCCGACGGCAGCTCGCCGCGGTCGACGGCCCTGCCGATGACGTGCGCGGTTCGGTCGAAGCGGTCGACCCAGAAGCGTCGGCGCGCCTCGGCGACCTCGGGATCGGCCGACAGCGCGATGGTCGTGCCGAGCAGCCGCGCGATGCCGGGTCGCGAGATCAGGTGGGAGATCTGTTCGGCGAGTTGCCGGAGATCGCCGCGCAACGTCCCGGTATCGGGTGCGGGGTTGCCCGCCGCCGCCAATTCGGTGACGGTCTCGGCGATCAGGGTCGTGCGCGTGCCCCATCGCCGGTAGATCGTCGTTTCCGCGACTCCTGCCCTGGCGGCGACATCGCCGATGGTCAACCCCTCGATCCCGTGTTCGGCTACCTGCTCCAGGGTGGCGGTCAGTACCGCGTCGCGCACGCGCGCCGACCGTCCCCCGGTCCGCTTACGCGGGGCCGGGGGCGGTGACGATTCGTCGATGCTCGCGTCGCGTCCGCGCTGATCCATGCCCCTGTTCTACTCGATGCGCACCCTGCGATGGGCGGACCGGGCCGCGAACGGCTCGGTCAGCGCAGGTAGGCGGTGATCCAGTTGCCGAACTCGCAGGCCAGATGCCACTCGTGTTCGGCGATGTACAGGCCCGGAACGGCCGCCGGAAAGGCCACCGCGAGACGGCTCCGGAAGCCGCCGCCGGGCTCGTCGCGGAACTGGTGCCGCACGCCCCCGACGACAGTGCCATCGGCGAGTGCGGCGGTTCCGGCGACGGCGAGCGGATAGGCCGGGTCAGCGGAAACGGGAACTCCGGTCGAGTCGGCGTAGTCGACGAAGAAACGGCTGGCCAGGACCGCTCCACCGGTCACCTCGACGACTTCCTGACGTCCGTCCGCCAGGGTGGCGATGATGTAGTGGTCAGGGCACGCGTCGGTCCAGATCGCGCGCGCGTCGGTCGTGCGCGCGAGGCCGAACCATTGGACGAAACCCGCGGCGCTGCCTCGGTCGCTGACGATCTCGGTAGTCGAGATCGCCCATTGCCCGCCCGAGGCGGCGAGCGCGGTCCGCGTGGCCGCCTCGGAGGCGGCGAGTTCGGCGGCGAGCAGTTCCCGCAGTCCGTCCGAGCCGATCAGGGCGCGCGCCTTCGACAGGGCCGATCGCGCGGCGGCGATGTCGTCCACGGCGACGGCGAACCGACCGAGCAGGGAATCGAGCTCACCCCGCAACAGTCCGGCGAAGTCGGTCGACAGTCGCGCCGCCGCCACCGACAGTCGTCGACGCTCCCATTCCACGACCCCGGACGGCTCGACCGGCGCACCGCCGATGAAGGTCCGCAGCCCGGTTCCGAAGGCCGGGGACCCTGTATTCGCCCCCGCCGCGCCGCAGGCCAGGTACATCGCGGTCGCTGCGGTCGCGGCCGCTCCTGCGGTCCGGTTCATGAAGTTTCGCCTGGTCAGCATCGACCGATTCCTCTCGCCTGCCGCCCTGTTCGCGCGCGTCGACGACGTGCTCGAACGGGGATGAAATGTTAATGCAAGATGGACTTGCGTTAAGGTAGCATGGGTGACTCGGGTCACTCTGTCAACAGTTCCGGGACATTAAAGCTAGGAAAACTTGCGTTTGCAAGGGGGTGGGATTACGTTGACGCTGGTCTGCTCGGCGTTAGCCACCGTGCTTCCCGAGCGGGCGGACGTTGGTTCATCCCCCGCCGACGGGAAGTGGTCGGGACGGAAACGGAGAGGAAGGCGAGGCTCATGGGCGAGTCCATCGCGATTCGGACGTACATCGGCGGCGAGCAAGTCTCGCGGGAACAAGTACGAGCATGGGAAGCCCGCCGGGCCGCGGTGGTGTTGACCAAGCTCGCCCGTCGTCTGGGAGCGCGAGCCTTCGCCGAACTCGCGCCGGGAAAGCGTTTGGACGACCTGCTCGGCGCTCCGCTCGACGCGCAACGATCCGCGTTGACCTCGATGAAGACCCGCCTGGGTCACGCGGGCGTGTACGCCGCCCTCAGGCGTGACCTCGAGATCTCCGAGCGGATGACGCGCACCGGCGTCGCGCTCAGCCGGGGCCGCACCGAGCACGCCGTCACCCGCCTCGAGGTTCCCGGTTACAGCGCCGAACGATTCGCCGCCTGGTTCTCCGACCTCACCGCCACCAACGCCGAGACCGATATGGTCGACGCCTGCCCCGACCACTACCTCCTGCGCGGCCTCCCCGACGGCCGCCAGGAAGTCGTCGAAACCACCGGCGGGTCACCCCTCGCCACCCGATTTCTCGTCGACTACGGCAGAACCGAAGCGCTCACCATCCCCGCCGACCCCCGCTATCCCCAGCAGATCGCGGGCCGGGCCCTGCTCGACGACGGCCTCGTGATCGGCGGTGTACGACACCAATTCCTCGACCGCCGCGGAACGATGGAAGCGCTGCTGACCGTGCAGTTCCCGGCGAGTCTGCCCGCCCGGTTCATCCGCGAGCACCGATGGCACCTGGCGGTGGAATTCGGCAACTGGATCACCGCCGCCGCGCCCACAGCCTGCACGTCGTGAGCCGACTTCGGCTTGACGCCGATCCCTCCGCGGGCATGCAAATTGGAACATGCAGCGCTGCAACGCAGTACTGTCCGCAAATTTCGGTGCCCGTGTTGATGTGAGGCAGCCCGGCAACGGAGTCATCGGCGCACCTCCTCGAGCAGTCGCCGGCGGCCACGCACAACTCATCGAATGCGGTGAGGGGCAGTAGCCTTCCGGCATCGACCCGAGTCGGTTCCAGGTGAATGCTCGGCCCCGGTCGAGGGCGGCGACGGGGTGCTTGTCGAGGATGCGGCCTCGGTCTCCGGGCGTGCAGATTCCGTGGACGACATCGCCGTCGGCGGTACGAACCACGCGGTTCGTGACCTGCGGTCGGTGAACACGTTCCTGCAACGGCGACTGTGGCGGGATGACCGGCGCGATCACGGCTGACCACCACCGCCAGCAAACTTTTCGCAGAAGGCAAATGTGTCGCGATCCGGCACATGTGGCATGGATCGCGGCAGGTCAGAGCGTGTTCAGCTGGTCGACTCCGTGTGTGCGCCTGCGCTCCCACACGCGGCTCGGGAAGGTGTCACGACTGACGGGAATCTGTGCGCGAGAGGGGACTTGAACCCCTACGTCCGTGGACACCAGAACCTAAATCTGGCGCGTCTGCCAATTTCGCCACTCGCGCTTGATGGTACGACCGTCCAAACTCTACCGGGCCAATCGGTCATCGCGAAGCATTGGGTTGGCGTGGCGTACTCGTCAGTAACCTCACCTGGGATTATAACGATTTGGCAAACCTCAATGTGAGGGGCACTCATGTTTCGTACGTGTTGGTAACCCGATGGACCAGCGTGTTCAAACATGAGGCGGAGTCATGTTTATCACTATTCTGGTACGTACGTACTTAAATACTCTCTAGTAGTGGGCGCGCCCAGGGGCAAACGTGAGGATTTCCTCATGATTCTGTGTCATCCTCGCCCGTATCAGGCCGATCAACCGCGATCACTCGTGAACCGGTAGGGACCGGCGTGTCGCCGAGGCATGTCGCATGGAGAAGGAAGTCGAAGCGTCTTGACGATCAACGAGAGCACCAAGACCGAAGCCGGACAGAGCACGAAGGTGGCTGCCGCCGCCGGGAAGGCCGCGTCGGGCGGGGCGCGGTCGCCGCTGTTGGATCGTCTGCTCGGCGGCGTGCCGTACGCGCTCGCCTTCGGTGGGCAGGGTGCGCAGTGGCTGAGCGAGTTGGAGGAGATCGCGCGCGACAGTGCGCTGGAGCCGGAGCTGACCGCGCTGGTCAACGAGGCGGCGGCGCTGTTGGAGCCGGTCGCGGCGCAGTTGCTTGTGGTTCGTCCGGTCGGCTTCGACCCGATCGGCTGGATGCTGGAGAACGAACTCGCCGACGGTGACGAGGGCGAGATCTCCGCGGCCCCGTCCGACGCCGTACTGCGCTCGGCGGCGGTGTCCATGCCCGGTGTGCTGCTGACCCAGGTGGCGGCCGTGCGGGCGCTGCGGCTGCAAGGCTTGGATCCGGCCGAGCACGCGCCGGTCGCGATCGTCGGGCATTCGCAGGGTCTGCTCGCCGCCGCCGCGGTCGAAGCCGGTGGCGCCCGCGACGCGGAGCTGCTGGCGGTAGCCCAGATGGTCGGCGCCGCAGCGGGTTTGGTCGCGCGGCGGCGCGGGCTGATGCCGGTGGGCGAGCGCTCGCCGATGGTCGCGGTGTCCAATGTCGAGCCCGAGCAGCTCGGCGCCGTGGTGGCCGAGGTGTGTGACGGATCCGATCCCGCTGCGGCCGTGGTGGTCTCGATCCGCAACGGACGTCGGCGCGCGGTGCTGTCCGGGCCGCCCGCGCAGCTGGAGCGGGTGCGGCAGCGGTGCGCGCAGATCCACGACGAGCAGGCGCGCGAGCGCGACGCGAAGGTGCGCGGCGGCTCGGTGTTCGCTCCGGTCTTCGAGGACGTGGCCGTCGACGTGGCGTTCCACCACCCGGCGCTGGCCGACACCGTCGACCTGGTGAGCAGCTGGGCCGACCAGTGCGGCCTGGACAAGGAGCTGGCGGGCGAGCTGGCGCGGCAGATCCTGGTCGATCCGATCGACTGGGTGGCCGTCGTCGAGGGCGTGATCTCCGCGGGCGCGGAGTGGATCCTGGACCTGGGCCCGGGCGACCTGCTCTCCCGCGTCACGGGGGGCACGCTGAAGGGCACCGGCCTCGGCATCATCGCGGCCGCTACCCGCGCCGGACAGCGCAGCCTGCTCACCCCCGGTGCCGCGCCGGAGCCCGCGGCCCCGTGGTCTGCGTTCGCGCCGCGGCCGGTGCGGCTGCCCAACGGGCGCATCGTGGTCGAGACGGCCTTCACCAAGCTGACCGGGCGCTCGCCGATCCTGCTCGCGGGCATGACTCCGACCACGGTCGACGCGAAGATCGTCGCGGCCGCGGCGAACGCGGGCCACTGGGCGGAGCTGGCCGGCGGCGGGCAGGTGACCGAGCAGATCTTCGCCGACCGGGTGGCCGAGCTGCGGACGCTGCTGCACCCGGGGCGCTCGGTGCAGTTCAACTCCTTGTTCCTCGACCCCTACCTGTGGAAGCTGCAGCTGGGCGGTAAGCGACTGGTGCAGCGGGCCCGCACGGCAGGCGCCCCGTTCGACGGCGTCATCGTGACGGCGGGCATTCCCGAGCTGGAGGAAGCTGTCGCGCTGATCCAGGAACTCACCGAGGTCGGGATCAGCCACGTCGCGTTCAAGCCGGGCACGGTCGCCCAGATCCGGGCCGTGCTGCGCATCGCCGACGAGGTCCCGGACTACCCGGTGATCATGCACATCGAGGGCGGCAAGGCCGGTGGTCACCATTCCTGGGAGGACCTGGACGATCTGCTGCTGGACACCTACTCCGAGCTGCGCAACCGCGCCAACGTCGTGGTGTGCGTCGGCGGTGGCATCGGAACCCCCGAGCGCGCGACGGAGTACCTCACCGGCCAGTGGGCGGTCCGGCACGGCTACCCGGTGATGCCGCTGGACGGCGTGCTGGTCGGCACGGCGGCCATGGCCACGCTGGAGGCCACCACCGCGCCGGAGGTCAAGCAACTGCTCGTGGACACTCCCGGCACGCCCGACTGGGTCGGTGCGGGCACCGCGTCCGGCGGCATGGCCTCGGGCCGCAGCCAGCTGGGCGCCGACATCCACGAGATCGACAACGCCGCTTCGCGCACCGGCCGACTGCTGGACGAGGTCGCGGGCGACGCGGAGGCGGTCGCGGCGCGTCGCGACGAGATCATCGCGGCGCTGAACGCCACCGCCAAGCCGTACTTCGGCGACCTGGCCACCATGACCTACCAGGACTGGCTGGAGCGCTACGTCGAGCTCGCGGTCGGGTTGGACCGGCGCAAGGACTTCGACTGCGGCAGCGACCTGGGCGACGCGATCGCCGAGGCGACGCGTTCGGTGTGGCTGGACATCACCTGGCGGGACCGGTTCGCGGAGATGGTGCGCCGCACCGAATCCCGGCTGCACCCGGCCGACCGCGGCGAGATCCCCACGCTGTTCGCGAGTGACGACGACTTCGAGAACCCGGTCGCGGCGCTGTGCGCCTTGAAGGACGCCTACCCCGCCACGGCGCAGACGCTGCTGCACCCGGCCGACGTCCCGTTCTTCATCGCGTTGTGCAAGACCCCGGGCAAGCCGGTGAACTTCGTGCCCGTCGTGGACGGCGACGTGCGTCGCTGGTGGCGCTCGGATTCGCTGTGGCAGGCGCACGATCCGCGCTACTCGGCCGATCAGGTGTGCGTCATCCCCGGCACGGTCGCGGTCGCGGGCATCACCCGGGTCGACGAGCCGGTCGGCGAACTGCTCGACCGCTTCGAACAGGACACGGCGTACTCCCTGGTGCGCGCGGGCGTGGCGCCAACCCCGGTGGACGCGCGTCGCACGGCGGGCGTCACGAGCGGCCCGATCGACGCCGTGCTGGCCGCCCCGGACGTGCAGTGGGCCGGACGCACCGCGATCAGCCCGGTGCACCGGCTCGGTGACCTGTCCGAGTGGGTCGTCGACGGCAAGGGCGCGGTGCATCCGCCCACCGGCGCGACGCTGGTCGAGACCCCAGGCGCAGAGCCGGAGCACGCCTACGTGGAGCTGACCGTCCCGCTGCTGGCGGGCAACGCGGTGCGCATCCGGATCACCGTGCCGACCTCGGTCTACAACGGCGGCGCCCCGGTCGTCACCGAGGCCGACGCCGACGAGGCCATGGCCGCGCTGCTCGCGGTCGCCGCGGGCCAGGATCTGCCCGAGGTAAAGGGCAAGGTCGCCCACGTGAATCTGGCCTGGACGCCGGATCTCATCGCCGATCACGCCGGGGTCACCGGCTCCGGCCTGCCCGCCACGCTGAGCACGCTCGGCCGCACCGTGCCGGACGTGCTGGTCGGCGCGTGCTGGCCCGCCGTGTTCGCGGTGCTCGGCGCGACCCGCACCGCGAAGGGCGAGAGCGTCATCGAGGGCATGCTCGACCTGGTGCACCTGGACCACCAAGTGCACCTCGCCGGTGCGCTGCCCGCCGAGACCAGTGTGCTGGCGGTGCGCGCGGAGGCCGGTGAGACCGTCGACACCGACCTGGGCCGGGTCGTCGAGGTGCACGTGCGGATCACCGCCATGCTGGACAAGCCCGAGACCGGGATGTCGATGCCGGTGCTGGCCACCCTCACCGAGCGGTTCGCGATCCGCGGGCGCAACGGCGCGGGCGAACTGGCCGATCCGCCGCGCGCGGCTGGCACGGTGTCCGACGCGGCCACCGACACCCCGCGCAGGCGTCGCCGCGACGTCACGATCGTGGCTCCGCGCACCATGCACGCCTTCGCCGCCGTCTCCGGCGACCACAACCCGATCCACACCAGCGATGCCGCGGCGAAGCTCGCCGGGCTCGGCAGCCCGATCGTGCACGGCATGTGGCTGTCGGCGGCCGCGCAGCACGTCGTGTCGGCGGTCGATCCCACGAGTTCGGTACCCGCGCGGACGGTGACCGCGTGGACCACCCGGTTCCTCGGCATGGTCCGTCCCGGGGCGCAGATCGATGTGCGCGTCGAGCGGGTAGCGCTCGACGCGGGCAGCGAGGTCGTCGAGGTCTCTTGCCGCGCCGAAGGCGAGCTGGTGATGACCGCGACCGGTCGCACCGTGGCGCCGAAGACCGTCTACGCCTTCCCCGGACAGGGCATCCAGCGCAAGGGGATGGGGCTGGACGCCCGCTCGCGGTCGAAGGCGGCCAAGGAGATCTGGGACCGCGCGGACAAGCACACCCGTGCGGCGCTCGGCTTCTCGATTCTCGCCGTGGTGCGCGACAATCCGACCTACCTGAAGGCGCGCGGCGTCGAACACCGCCACCCGGACGGCGTGCTGCACCTGACCCAGTTCACCCAGGTCGCCATGGCGACCCTCGGCGTCGCCCAGGTGGCGGAACTGCGCGAGTCCGGTGCGTTCGTCGAGGGCGCGCTGCTCGCGGGCCACTCGGTGGGCGAGTACAACGCGCTCGCAGCCGTCGCCGGAGTGCTGCCGCTGGAGGCGGTGCTCGAGGTCGTGTTCCAGCGCGGTTCCGCGATGCACGAGCTGGTGCCGCGGGATGCGCAGGGACGCAGCGACTATCGGATGGCTGCGATCCGGCCCTCACAGATCGGATTGCCCGACGCGGAGGTCGTCGGCTTCGTCAAGGAAGTCGGCGATCGGGTCGGGGAATTCCTCGAGGTGGTCAACCTGAACCTGCGCGGTTCGCAGTACGCGATCGCGGGCACGGTCGCCGGGCTGGACGCGCTGGAGCAGGAGATCGACCGTCGTCGCGCCGAATTCGGCGGCAAGCGGGCGTTCATCCTGGTCCCCGGCATCGACGTGCCGTTCCACTCGACGGTGCTGCGCAAGGGCGTTCCGGAGTTCCGGCAGAAGCTCGAGCAGCTGCTGCCGGTGGATCTGCGCCCGGAGACCTTGATCGGCCGCTACATCCCGAACCTGGTGCCGAGGCTGTTCACACTCGAGCGGGCGTTCGTGCAGGAGATCGCGGACCTGGTGCCGTCCGAACCGCTCGCGGAGGTGCTGGCCGACTTCGACAGCTGGGCCGCCCGGCCGACCGAGTTGTGCCGCGTGGTGCTGATCGAGTTGCTCGCGTGGCAGTTCGCCAGCCCGGTGCGCTGGATCGAGACCCAGGACCTGCTGTTCACCGACCCCGCACAGGGCGGCCTCGGTATCGAGCGGTTCATCGAGATCGGTCTCGGCGCGACGCCGACGGTGGCCAACCTGGCCAGCCAGACGTTGAAGCTGCCCGCGTTCGGCGGAGCCAAGGTGGAAGTGCTCAACATCGAGCGCGAGGCGGCGATCGTCTACGCGACCGACACCGATCCCGCCCCGGTCGACGAGCCGGTGGAGGAGTCTGCCGCCGCAGCGGCTCCGGCAGCGGCCGTCGCCGCCGCCCCCGTGGCCGCGCCCGCCCCGAGTTCGGGCGGCCCGCGTCCGGACGACATCGCGTTCACCGCCGCCGACGCCACGCGCGTGCTGATCGCGCTGTGGACCAAGTTGCGGCTGGACCAGATCGGCCCGGTGGACACCATCGAGGGCCTGTGCGACGGCGTTTCCTCCCGGCGTAACCAGCTGCTGGTCGACCTCGGCTCCGAGCTCTCACTCGGCGCGATCGACGGCGCGGCCGACGCCGACATGGGTGCGTTGTCCGCGACGGTGGAGCGGCTCGCCCGTACCTACCGTCCGTTCGGCACGGTGCTCACCGACGCCATCGGCGACCATCTGCGCAAGGTGTTCGGGCCCTCCGGCAAGCGTCCGGCCGCCATCGCGGACCGGGTCAAGAAGGTCTGGGAACTCGGTGACGGGTGGGCCAGCCACGTGACCGCCGAGGTGTCGCTCGGCACCAGGGAAGGCACCAGCGTGCGTGGTGGCGACCTGGGCGGCCTGGTCTCCGGCGCGCTGGGCGACGCCGCCTCGGTCGACGCGGCCATCGATGCCGCCGTGCAGGCCGTCGCGGCCCGTCGCGGTGTCGCGGTGTCGCTGCCCTCGGCGGGCGGCGGTGGCGGTGCGACCGTCGACGCCGCCGCGCTGGGCGAGTTCACCGAGCAGATCACCGGACGCGACGGCGTGCTCGCCACGGCCGCGCGCGTCGTGCTGGAACAGCTCGGACTGTCCGAGCGCGTCTCCGCGCCGGAAGCGACCGACAACTCCCTGGTCGATCTGGTGTCGGCCGAACTGGGTTCGGACTGGCCGCGTCTGGTGGCGCCCGCGTTCGACGCCCGCAAGGCGGTGCTGCTGGACGACCGGTGGGCCACGGCGCGCGAGGACTTGGCCCGGCTGTGGCTCGCCGACGACGCCGGCAGCGCGAACGGACCGGTCACCGGGTTCATCGGTGCGGGAGAAGCCGTTGCGGCGCAGGCGAACTGGTGGCGGCAGCGGGCGATGCACGAAGCGCGCTCGGTGCTGGCCGGCCTGTACGAGCGCATCGCCGAGGCGGCGCTGAGCACGGAGGAGCCCGGGCTGTGGTCCTCCGACATCGCGGTGATCACCGGCGCCAGCAAGGGATCCATCGCCGCGGCGACGACCGGCAGGCTGCTCAGCGGTGGCGCCACGGTCGTGGTCACCACCTCGTCGCTGAACGACGAACGCCTCGCCTTCTACCGGAAGCTCTACCGCGACAACGCCCGTCACGGCGCGGCTCTGTGGGTGGTGCCCGCCAACATGGCGTCCTACCAGGACGTCGACGCCCTGATCGACTGGATCGGCACCGAGCAGGTCGACAGCGCGGGCGGCGCGAAGATCAAGGTCAAGGACGCGATGACGCCCACGCTGCTGCTGCCGTTCGCGGCGCCGCGGGTGGCCGGTGACCTCGCGGACGCGGGCGCGCGCGCCGAAATGGAGATGCGCGTGCTGCTCTGGTCGGTCGAACGGCTGATCGGCGGGCTGTCCAAGCTGGGCGCCGATCACGACGTGGACGCGAAACTGCACGTAGTGCTGCCGGGTTCGCCCAACCG
Organism: Nocardia sp. NPDC051900; assembly: GCF_044452545.1. Classification (NCBI taxonomy): domain Bacteria; kingdom Bacillati; phylum Actinomycetota; class Actinomycetes; order Mycobacteriales; family Nocardiaceae; genus Nocardia; species Nocardia sp. NPDC051900. The sequence goes on from NZ_JBITBU010000011.1 coordinate 170,235, forward strand.
CGGCATGTTCGGCGGCGACGGCGCCTACGGCGAGTCGAAGGCGGCGCTGGACGCGGTGGTCGCCAAGTGGCGGGCCGAGAAGTCGTGGTCGACCCGGGTCACCCTGGTGCACGCGCTGATCGGCTGGGTGCGCGGCACCGGCCTGATGGGCCACAACGACCCGATGGTCGAGGCGGTCGAGAAGGCGGGTGTGCAGACCTGGTCCACCGCGGAGATGGCCGACGAGTTGCTCAAGTGGTGCACCTCGCGGGCCCGCCAGGTGACCGCGACCGGCCCGCAGCAGATCGACCTGACCGGTGGGTTGGCCAGGGCCAAGCTGGACCTGCCCGCGCTGGCCAAGCAGGCCGCGGAGCAGGCGGAGGCGGAGACCGACGCGGACGCGGGCCGCACGATCGCCGCGCTGCCGGCGCCGCCGACCGTGACCTCCGCGCTGCCGGTGCCCGAGTGGGGCGAGGTGACGGTGGATCCGGCCGACATGGTGGTCATCGTCGGCGCGGGCGAGCTGGGCCCGTACGGCTCGGCGCGCACCCGCTTCGAGATGGAGGTCTCCGACGAGCTGTCGGCGGCGGGCGTGCTGGAACTGGCTTGGACCACCGGCATGGTCACCTGGGAGAACGACCCGAAGCCGGGGTGGTACGACGCCGCGTCCGGTGACTACGTCCCCGAGCACGAGCTGGCCGAGCGTTACCACGACGCCGTGGTCGCCCGTTGCGGTGTGCGCCGCTACGAGGACGACGGCGTCATGACCGACAACTCGGCCCCGCTGATGACCTCGGTCTTCCTCGACCAGGACCTGTCGTTCACGGTGGGCGGCGAGGCCGAGGCGCGTGCCTTCCACGCCGCCGATCCGGAGCACACGGTGATCACACCGGTCGCGGACTCCGGCGACTGGACGGTGACGCGCCGAGCGGGCACGGAGATCCGCGTGCCGCGCCGGGCCAAGCTCTCGCGCACCGTCGGCGGCCAGATCCCGACCGGCTGGGACCCGACCATCTGGGGCATCTCGCCCGATATGGCCGCTTCGGTGGACCGGGTCGCGCTGTGGAACATCGTCTGCACGGTCGACGCGTTCATCGGCTCCGGGTTCAGCCCCGCTGAGCTGATGAGCTGGGTGCACCCCTCGCTGGTCGCCAACACGCAGGGCACCGGCATGGGCGGCATGTCCTCGATGCGCTCGCTGTACATCGACAACCTGCTCGGTGAGTCGCGCCCGAACGACATCCTGCAGGAGGCGCTGCCGAACGTGGCGCTGGCGCACGTGGTGCAGTCCTACGTCGGCAGCTACGGCGCGATGGTGCACCCGGTGGCGGCCTGCGCTACCGCCGCGGTGTCGGTCGAGGAGGGCGTCGACAAGATCCGGCTCGGCAAGGCCGATCTGGTCGTGGCAGGCGGCTACGACGATCTCGGTATCGAGGGCATCGTCGGCTTCGGTGACATGTCGGCCACCGCGGATTCCGCGGCCATGAGCGCCAAGGGCATCAGCGACCGGTACTTCTCCCGCGCCAACGATCGCCGCCGCGGCGGGTTCATCGAATCGCAGGGCGGCGGCACGGTCCTGCTGGCGCGCGGCAGCGTCGCGCTGGAGATGGGCCTGCCGGTGCTGGGCGTGGTGGCCTACGCGCAGTCCTTCGCCGACGGCGTGCACACGTCCATCCCTGCTCCGGGTCTGGGCGCGCTGGGCGCCGGTCGTGGCGGGACGGAATCCCGGCTGGCGACCGAACTGCGCAAGCTCGGCGTCACCCCGGACGAGATCGCGGTGGTGTCCAAGCACGACACCTCGACGGCCGCCAACGACCCGAACGAGTCGGAACTGCACGAGCGGCTCGCGACGGCCATCGGGCGCTCGGACGGCGCTCCGCTGTTCGTCGTCTCGCAGAAGACCCTCACCGGGCACGCGAAGGGCGGGGCGGCCGCATTCCAGCTCATCGGCCTGTGCCAGGTGCTGGAGCAGGGCGTCATCCCGCCGAACCGCAGCCTCGACTGCGTCGACGAGAAGATGCTGGCCTTCCCGCACCTGGTGTGGCTGCGCGAACCGCTGCGGCTGGGCGGGCGCCTTCCGCTGAAGGCGGGTCTGGTCACCTCGCTCGGCTTCGGCCACGTGAACGGTCTGCTGGCGATCGTGCACCCGGAGGCGTTCATCCAGGCCATCGAGCCGGGACGGCGCGAGGAGTACCAGCGCACGGCGCAGGAGCGTCAGCTGACCGGCCGCCAGCGGTTCGTGGAGGCGATGTGCGGCGGCGCGCCGCTGTACGAACGTCCCGCGGATCGCAGGCTCGGCGGGGAGGGCACCCCGTCCCAGCGGGCGCGTCAGCTGGAGGCCGACGTGCTGCTCTCGCCGGAGGCGCGCCTGGATCAGGACGGCGCCTACCGCGCGAAGGGCATCGGATGCGCGTAACCGGAAGCGCGGCGGGGCAACTCGCCGCGCCGGGTCCGTGCGCGGGCTCGCCGAGGACGTCGTAGGCTGGCCGCCTATGACGATCCTCGGTATCGGCTTGGACTTGGTGACCATCTCCGAGTTCGCCGAACAGCTCGAACGCGCCGGAACGACGATGCTCCGGGAAAGTTTCACCGCGGGTGAGCGGCGCTACTGCCAGAGCAAAGGGACCGATCCGGCGCGCAGCTACGCGGCGCGGTGGGCGGCGAAAGAGGCGGTGCTCAAAGCATGGGCGTCGTCGCGGTTCGCCCGCCGCCCGCAGATCGGGGACAACCCCTATCCGCTGATCGAGGTGGTCAACGACGCGTGGGGCAGGCCGAGCATCAAGCTGCACGGCCTGGCCGCCGAATTCCTGCCCCGGGTAAGGGTTCACCTGTCGCTGACCCACGACGGCGACACCGCCGCCGCGATGGTGGTGCTGGAGGACCCGGGCGAGCTGGCCGACCTCATCGAAGGCCGCGACAGCGCCGGTTGAGTCGCGCGGTTGGTCCCGGTTCCGGCCGGGACCACCACTTATTTTTGGCCGCCGGTCCGCGATTCCTTTTCCGCGACCAGCAGGTAGGCGACCATCAGCCGCTTGAGTTCGGCGACCGCTTCGGCGCTGCTCTGCTCGTCCTGCACGGAGAAGTTGAGCATCGAATAGACCACGTGCACCAGCACTTCGGCCATCATGGTGCGCCGTGCCCGCGGGGTGCGCGGCGTGAGTGGCCGCAGCATCTGCGACACGACCTCGGCGAACTGCTTCTCGTGGATCGCCCCGGTGGCCCGGGTGGACGGCGTGGACTGCATAGCCAGCCACACCTCCCGCCGGGACGGGTCGGTCATCCAGAGGTTGGCCAGGTGGTCGACGAACTGATTCATGTGCCGCAACCAGTCCAGCGAGGGAATCTCGCCGTGGAAGTCGGCCAGCTCCTGGGAAACGGCAACCAGATCTTGGCGATTCAGCTCACAGACGATGACGTACTTGTTGGCGAAGAACTGGTACAGCGTGCCGATCGGCACCTCCGCCCTGGCCGCCACCTCCTCGCAGGTGAACGACTCGAACCCGACCTCGACGAGCAGCTCCCTGGACGCCTGGAGTAAGGCGTCGAACTTTCGTTTGCTGCGTTCCTGCGTCGGCCGGCGTCGCGGCATGAGCTCCTGTGGGTCGTCCTGCAGCTCCAACGCAGGGTCCAGACGGTGCTTCACCCTGGCCTCCGCGCGTACTTCCACGCATCCAGGCTAACGGTAGGGACAAGCGTGCGATACGCGCATCCGCCGTTCGCGTCCAGCTGACTTGATTTCCGCTACCCATCCGTAACCGATGCGGCATCGAACATATACCGAGCGCGCGTGCATCGCGACGTGTGTTCCGAGCAGGGGAATCCATGGGGCTCATGGCTTTCGGCAAGCCCGTGAGCTCGGTCAATGCACAGAGGGGAAGGCGTGATCAGTGGTAGCTGAATCTGTGGTGACTCTCGGCGTTTCGACCGAACGCGGTGCCGTGCACGCGGTAGCGCTCGCCGACGGCAGGAAGCTGGCCGATCGGGTGCTGCTGCGCCGGATCGAGCGAACGGACGGCGACAGCAAGGCGGACGTGGCCGAGGCGGTCGAGACCGCGCTGGACGCCCTGGCCGCCGGGCTGGGCTCGGAGCGGGAAGTCGGTGGCGTGGCCGTCGCCTATCGGGACGCCGCGGAGCGGCGCGCCATCGTGACCCGGCTGGCGGCAGGCCCGTGGCACAGCGCCTCGATGGTCTCGGTGAAATCGGCCCACCTGAGCGTGGCGAGCATGATGACGTGGCTCGACGCCTACGACAACTTGCTGGTGTGCGAGGTGGTGCCCGGGTACCACGCGTTCACCCTGGTCGACCGGGGCCGCCGTCGGGTGCTCGCCGCCGTGGGGCAGGCGGGCCGGGCGACGCCCCGGTCGCTGGGCATCGGCGTCACGGCGGCGTGGGATCAGCTGGACGCGGCCGGCGCGCGGCCGGACGCGGTGGCGCTGATCGGCTCGGCGGGCGCGGGCTCGGCGGTGCTGGCGGCGGTCGAGAAATTCGGGGCTCCGGTGATCCCCTGCACCGTAGGCGCTTTCGCGTCCGCCGCGGGCGCGGCGTTGAGCGCCCGGCTGGAGCAGGACAGCTACGTCGGGCCGGTGAGCGAGTCGAGTCGGGCGCGCGGCGGCGTCGCGGTGTTCGCCGCGGCTGGTGTGCTGGCCAGCGGAATGGTCGTCGGCGGGAGCTATCTGCTGAACGATTCCGCGCAGCCGACGCCGACCGTCGTGGCGGACGCCCGGATCGAGGGCGCAGGCGCGACGCATTCGGTAGAGCCGGTCCGTCCCGCGGACACCGAGGCGGACGAGTCGTTCGACGGGCCGCGGGGCGGCGACGCCACCACGACCGGAGTGTGGCTTCCGGACCAGCGCGGGGGGCTCGCCCCGCGGCATCGTCCGTTGCCGTTGGTCGCCGCAGACGCGACAACCGGGCCGGAGACGGAAACCCCGGAGCCGCTCCTGCCGGGGACCGGGGTCCCGACCGATCGCAAGGTGGGCGCACCCGACGCCGCGTTGCTGTTCCCCGGTGAGGCCCCACCACCCGCCGTGTTCACCCCGGAAGCCGCGGACTGGTGGGACGAGCACCTTCGCCTGATGGCGCAGTGGGCAGCCCAGCAGGTGTGGCAGGTCTGATCCGATCCACCCGACTTCGGCCCGGCGCCCCTGCGGCGCCGGGCTTTTCGTTGCCCGCGCTACACCGACAGATCGCGGCGCAACTTGGCGACGTGGCCGGTGGCGCGGACGTTGTACTGCGCGACGGCGATCTTGCCCGCTTCGTCCACCAGGAAGGTCGAGCGGATGACGCCGACGACCGTCTTGCCGTACATGGTCTTCTCTCCGTACGCGCCCCACGCGGTGAGCACGGCGCGATCGGGATCCGACAGCAGCGGGAAGGTCAGCCGTTCCGCGTCGCGGAATTTGGCCAGCTTGGCGGGCTTGTCCGGTGAGATGCCGACGACGTCGATGCCCGCGCCGTCCAGGTCGGCCAGGTTGTCGCGGAAGTCGCAGGCTTGCTTGGTGCAGCCGGGCGTGCTCGCGGCGGGGTAGAAGTACACGATCACCTTGCGACCTCGGTAGTCCGACAGCGAGACGTCCTTGCCGTCGGCGTCGGGAAGCGTGAAGTCGGGGGCGGTGTCGCCCGGGGAGAGTCGTTGGTTGGTGGTCACCTTCTGCACGGTATCCGAAGGTTCCGACCGGAGATCCGCGCGCGGCCGGATAGCGGCGCGTGGCGGCGGATAGACTCGTCCGCGAGCCCCGGGTGCTCCGCGAACGGCCGAGCGTGCGGTGCGATTCGTGCACCGGGTGCGGCAATCGACAACAGGAGGGTGGAACGTGGCAAGGGATACCGAGCGGATCGAGCACGAAATCGAGGCCGCCCGCACTCGGCTGGCGAGCACGCTCGACGAACTCGCGGTACGCGCGGACCCGCATCGGATCGCGGACGACACCAAGCAGATCGTGGTCTCGAAGTTGAACGAGCCGAAGGTGAAATACAGCCTGATCGGCGCCGCCGCGGTCGTCGTCGGGCTGGTGCTGCTCAAGATCTTCCGCTGAGCTGGAAAACGACGACACCCGGTGTGGCGATGCCCACCGGGTGTCGTCGTTTCGCGGTCGGTTCAGACCGTCGGGCAGGCGAAGCCGTCGCCGTCGGGATCCAGGTGCGGGCCGTAGCCCGGTTCGCCGCGGAACAGCGGCGCGTGTCCCGCGGCGCGGGCGTCGTCGCAGTTGGCGTAGGCGCCACCGGCCGAACCGGTCTGCGACAGACCGGCCGAGCCGGTCGCGGCGGAGCCGGTGTCGACGGCCGAGGAGCCCGTTCCGGCGGATCCGGACGGAGGGGCGGCTAGGGCGGCAGGAGCCGCGAGAAAGGTCAATCCCGCGATGGCCGCGCTGACGGAGAGCCGGCGAACGTTCATGTATTCCTCTATGTATGTGGTTGCTGCGGTGGATGGGCGTCCGACCGGACGCCGCATCCACTGTTGTGACGGGCCGCTCTCTTGTCAACCTCGCAGGGACGGAACTAGGGGATTAGGGGATCGCACCCAGTGCCGTGGCTCAGGAGGTCGTCCCGGTGCCGCGGATGTGTTCCGCTGGGATGTTTCCCATGCGTCCGGCCTGGTAGTCCTCCATCGCTTCGATGATCTCCGCGCGAGTGTTCATCACGAACGGCCCGTACTGCACCACCGGTTCGCGGATCGGCTGTCCGCCGAGCAGCAGGACTTCGAGCGCTCCGGTCCGATTGTCTTGGCGCGCATCGGCTGTCACGCTGATCGCGTCTCCGCGGCCGAAGACCGCGAGCTGCCCCTCGTGCAGCGGCCTGCGCTCCGCGCCCACCGTGCCGCTGCCGGACAGCACGTACGCCATCGCCGTGAACTCTTGCGGCCAAGGCGTTTCGAGGATCCCGCCGGGCGTGATCGACGCGTGGGCGTAGGCGATCGGGGTGTATGTCGAACCGGGGCCGGTGAATCCGCCGACCTCTCCGGCGATGAGCCGCACCAGCGCGCCGCCGTCGTGCGAACTCACCAGCGTCAGTTCGCGAGCGCGCAGGTCCTGGTAGCGCGGCGTGGCGAACTTGAGCGCGCGCGGCAGGTTCACCCACAGCTGGATGCCGTGGAACCAGCCGCCGGAGGCGACCATCTCCTCCGGCGGGACCTCGTCGTGCAGGATGCCGGAGCCCGCGGTCATCCACTGGGTGTCGCCTTCGCCGATGACGCCGCCGCCGCCTTGCGAGTCGTGGTGCACCATGGTGCCGTCGAGCATGTAGGTGACCGTCTCGAAGCCGCGGTGCGGATGCCACGGGGCACCCTTCGCCTCGTGCGGTTCGTAGGCGACCGGACCCATCTGGTCGAGCAGGATGAAGGGATCGGCCGTGCGCAGATCCATGCTGGGGAACGGCCTGCGCACCTCGAATCCCGCGCCTTCGCGCTGTTTGTGCGCGGTGACCACGCTCCGGACCGGCCGTTGGCGCAGGGTCGCGTCCGGGCGGGGGAGGCGTGGCAGGACCATGATGTCGGGAACGGTGACGGCGGGCATGGGGACCTCCTCGGGAGTTGGTGTCCATGTCAACCAACGGTGACTACACTTCATTCCCATGGTCCGGTGGTTGAGTGACGACGAGCAGGCGACGTGGCAGGCCTACGTGCGGCTGCGCCAGCGTTTGGACGGGGCGATTTCCGCCGGGCTGGCCGAGGACGGCCTGTCCCTGGCGGACTACGAACTGATGGTGGCGCTGTCGGCAGCCGCCAACGGGTGTCTGCGCGCCAAAGAGCTGGCTACCGAGGTGTGCTGGGAGAAGAGCCGGCTGTCCAAGCATCTGGCCAGGATGGACGCGCGCGGACTGGTCGAGCGGCGCCCCGCGGAGGAGGATGCCCGCGGCATCATCGTGCAGCTCACGCCGCAAGGGCGGGTGGCGCTGGAGCGGGCCGCGCCCAACCACGTCGATCTGGTCCGTCGCGTCTTCGTCGAGCTGATGACGCCGGGTGAGGCGCGTGCGCTGCGCGCGCTGGCGGACAAGGTGGTCACCGAGGTCGAGCAGGTGACCGAACTCGGCGCCTGATCGCCGTTCGTTCCCGCCGCTATCCGGCTTCGGTGTCGTGCCGCCGCCATCGACGCCACCACTGGCGGCGTGGACGCGGCGCGATGCGGCCGGCCTGTGCTCGGGCGGGGCCGGTGGCTTCGAGACTGGGTTGCGCGCGTTTCGGCCTCGCGGCCTCGCGTGCGCGCCTCCATTGCTCGACGATCTCGTCCGCGTTCACCGGAGCGATCGGGACGAACGGTCCTTGCGGCATCCGCAGCCACTCCACGATGCGTTTGTTGAGTTCACTCACGGCCGCTCGCACCTCCCGTTCGCCGGTCGCATCACGCACGGTCTCGGGCAAGTGCTCGATATCGCGTCGCAGCAACAGCGACGGGGGCAGCAGCGCGTCACCGCTGACTCCTTCGCGACGCAGATATGCGCGCAGCCACCAGTCCTCGTCGGGAGCCGTGCCCACTCCGGGAATCGGTTTGCCGGTACCGGGCAGGTTGTCGAATTCGCCGCGCTCGGCCGCCTCGCGGATCTGCTTGTCGATCCACGATTCGAAGGTCTGCTTCGGCGGCTTGCGCTCGGTCATCGTGACGGCTGAGTCGGCGGGTGCATGACGCTAGTCTACGGAAGTCTGTAGTAGACACAGAAAACGTTGAAGCGCAAAGACTTTCGCGTAACTCAGGACCACGGCGTGATCGGCGGCTTCACCCAGAGCAGTTTCTCGTCGGTGTGTTCGCGCCGGGCAGCGGGATGCCGCGGATGTCGGGCGGCCCAGTCGTCCTTCTCCGTCAGCAGCCGTGCCACCGCGGTCCAGGTCTCGTCGGTGCTCGGCGGATTCGTTCCGGCGGCCCTGGCCAGTTTGCGCCGTACCGGCGCGGGCATCGCGAGCACCTCGGAGCCGGTGATGCCACGGGGCCAGAGGTAACTCGCCAGCCGGCGTGCTTTCTCGGCGCGGCTCTTGGCCGCCGCGTCGTTGTGTGCGTAGTCGGTCACGGCAAGGTCCAGGGGGTCGCGGGTATGTGGACCATTATTGCCGGAGCCGCAGATCCGCCTGCCCGACCGCGCGGACACGGCCGGAAAGCGCGCAGCCTCCCCATCCGATGGATGGGGAGGCTGCGTGACGGTGTGGATCAGTACGCGCTGTTGACGTTGTCCATCGAGCCGTAGCGGTGCGCCGCGTAGTTGCAGGCGGCGGCGATGTTGGCGACCGGGTCCCAGATGTCGAAGGGCGTGCCTGCGACGTGGTAGGCGGCGAAGGTGGGGTCGATCACCTGGAGCAGGCCCTTGGACGGGATGCCCATGGCGGCGTTGGAGTCCCACAGGTTGATGGCCTGGGGGTTGCCCGTCGACTCGCGCATGATGTTGCGGTAGATGCCGTTGTAGGTGCCGGGGATGCCGTTCGCCGACATGATGTCGAGCGCCTGGCGGATCCAGCCGTCCAGGTTGTCCGCGTAGACCGGCGGGGCCGGGGCGGGCATCGGGGCCGGGACCGGGGCCGCCTCCGGAGCGGGCGCGGGGGCGGGGGCGGGCGCGGGTGCGGGCATCGGCGCGGGGATCGCCTCGGCCGCCGGTGCGGCGACCGGAGCGGCGGCGGCCTCGGGCTGCTGCTCGGCCACCATGGCGATGCGAGACGGGACGCTGTTGTCGGCAACGGACGCCGCGGAGCAGGCGGCCACGGCGACGACACCCGCGGCGGCGAAGGCGACGGTGACGGTTTCGCGGAGCGAGGGGCGGCGAAGGGTGGAAAGGCGTCTGTCAGGCATTGCGAATCGGTTCCTTGATCGGGGACTTACTCGATCCGGCCGCAGTTGGGCAGCACGGATCCTGCGGCGTACGCTCGTGTGCGTTCGCCGAAACGGCCATGTGCTTTTGTGTGGTTTTGTTGTGGGGGACGCTGATGTCCCCGGAACGCGACGCTTCTGCGTGCGGCACCGGATCGCCCTCGGTGGGCTCGGCCGCTTGTCGCGCGAGACTCCGCATCCTCGATGCGGTGAGACGGGCGGAAGTATGGGATTGCGGGTCCGTTGCCGGATTCCGCTCCGCCGATCACGTGGCGGGCAGGGTGCCTGCCGTGTGATCGTTACCGAATCGGTGTCTACAACTCCTCGGGCTGACCAAACTTCAGGTCGCTTTGTGACCTGATTGCAGAATGGTCACGCATGGTTAACAGACGGTGAACTGATCATGAACGGCAGGCGCTGGCGATCTTGGAAAGGCCAGGACGCGGTTGCCGAATCGTTATCCAAGCTGGGAGTTTGCCGTTAAACCTCTTGTGCCGCAGGTCACAGAAATTTTTGGGCGTACAGGTGGATTTCGCGGCGATCGCGGGCGTATAGCTGTCCGAATTGAGACCACTGGTGCAACTGGGAAAAAGTCCAGGTCACGGTGATGTCACGGAAATCGGGCCATCGTGAAGACGAAAAAAACCGTGCCCTTGCCAGCCGATGACTGGCAAGGGCACGGTTTGCGTGTTGTGCGCCATCAGGGACTCGAACCCCGAACCCGCTGATTAAGAGTCAGCTGCTCTGCCAATTGAGCTAATGGCGCTTGCTCCGTGTTCCGGTGCGGGACAAACCTTAACAGGCCGGGGCCGCAGAAGTGAAATCGTGTCCTGACCGGCGCGGATGTGATGCTCTCCGCCGCCGTAACGCGGGGGTTCGCCGCGGTGATCTAGTGGTGGTAACGCTGCAGTGACGGACTAGGTGTTCACATTGGCCAGGACGTGACGCACTGGCAGAATGTCCGATTGTGGTTTCGACCGCCCGCGTACACGGCGGGGTGAGCGGCGTGGCGGTCGGTATCCGAAGCCCTCGGTGTGTCCTGGAGCGCCGAGACTTTGAAACGGGGTTGAAATGAGTTTTGGTCGAGGTCGGCACGTGCGCAAGCCGACTATGAGGCGGTCGCTACGCACGTTCGCGGGACCGGTGATAGTTGTCGCGGTCGCCGCGCTGGCATTGACCGGATGTTCGGCATCCGACGCCAAGGACGCGGCTCAGGTGGCCATCGACCGCAACCCCATCACGGAACTGATCAAGCCGAAGCTGTTGTCGCCGGTGAAGGATGGCGAGGTAGGGGTTTCGCCGGGCGTCCCGCTGGCGTTCAAGGTGGAAGACGGCAAGTTCACCAACGTGAGTTTGGTCAGCCCGCAGGGCAAGCCGGTGGAGGGCAAGCTCGCCGGGGACGGGCGTTCGTGGGAGACCACCGAGGTGCTCGGCTACGGCAAGACCTACCGACTGAAGGCCGACGCGATCGGGCTCGGCGGGGCGAACTCCGCGACGCTGAGTTTCACCACGAGTTCGCCCGGTAATCAGACCAAGCCCTACCTGGTGCCCGGCGAGGCGGAGGTCGTCGGTATCGGACAGCCGGTGGCCGTCCAGTTCGACGAGAACATCCCCGACCGGAAGGCCGCGCAGGATGCGATCAAGATCACCACGGAGCCGCCGGTGGAGGGCGCGTTCTACTGGGTGAACAACCGCGAGGTGCGCTGGCGGCCGGAGCATTTCTGGGCGCCGGGATCGAAGATCACCGTCGATGTGAACGTCTACGGACGTAATCTCGGCAACGGCCTGTACGGGCAGGACAACATCCACTCGTTCTTCACCATCGGCGACGCGATGGTCTTCACCGCCGACGACAACACCAAGCAGGTCACCGTCGAGTTGAACGGCCAGGTGATCCGCACCATGCCGACCTCGATGGGCAAGGACAGCACCCCCACCGACAACGGGGTCTACATCGTGGCCGACCGCCACGAGAAGATCATCATGGACTCCTCGACCTACGGCGTGGCGGTCAACGCGCCCGACGGGTACAAGACGCCGGTCGACTTCGCGACGCGACTGTCCTACAGCGGCATCTTCTTCCACTCGGCGCCCTGGTCGGTCGGTGCGCAGGGGTACAGCAACACCAGTCACGGCTGCCTGAACCTCAGTCCGGCGAACGCGCAGTGGGTCTTCCAGAACGCCAAGCGCGGTGACATCACGATCGTGAAGAACACCGTGGGCGGCACCCTGTCCGGTGTGGACGGCTTGGGTGACTGGAACATCCCGTGGTCGGTCTGGAAAGCGGGCAACGCCGAAGACAATCGCTGAGCCGAAGCGGAACGCCGAACGGGCCACCGGAGCGAATCCAGTGGCCCGTTCGGCGTTCAGGGGGTCACGGCAGCATGTTGCAACCCAACTGGGCGTCGCCCAGGATCGCGATGGCGCTGCCGGTGGCGGCGCACAGCAGCTTGCTGCCCGCCGATCCGGTGCCGGAGGAGCCGGTGGTGGCCAGGCCGCCCGCCGATCCGCTCGACGCCGAGCCGGAGTCGGGCAGCGGAGGAAGTCCGATTCCCGCGACCGCGGTTCCGCTGGATCCGGTGAGGAGAGTAGCGCCGACGAAGGCTGCGATAACCGCGGAACGCATCACGAGGTGTGTCTTTCTGGTCGAACCGGGAAGGCGCCCCAGCGACACCGTCCCACGTGCACCGCAGTCTACGGACGCGTGGCGGATTCTGGAGTGGTTTCGTTTCACATCGCGGCGAGCGCCGGCGGCAAAAGGTCTGGGGCGCAGCGAAAAAGCCCGTGGCTGAGTGTCAGCCGCGCCCGATCGGGCCGACTCAGCTCTTCTCGGTGGGGGACGTGGGCCGGTTTCCTCGATCGGCGGCGCGAAGCGATGCCCGCGACGAACGCGTCAGGACCCGGCCGGTGCGGCGAGGCGGGCGCTCGGCCTCTGCGGAAGATGATTTCCATAGGCGCCGAGACCTTCGGTGGTCGGCCGTGGCATGAGCGCGCTCAGGCATGAAACGGCACGCCGCATCGTGACGTATTTCGCATGTGGACCCATTCGAGTGCAGGCGCTTGCCGACGGCTTGGGGTCTTGGGAGATGATCGCCGCCTCGGAGAGATACGGACGGCTATTTCACGTCGCGTCGCCTATGCGGGGAATGAACAGAGTAGAGAAGGCGCCGGCCGTAGTGTGGGGACCGCCCCAGATGACGGGTTGGACACCCCCCCACCGGGGGTGTGGGGCCGGGCTCGAAAACGCCCCACCCCCGCTCAAAACCACGT
>NZ_JBITBU010000011.1:183278-255227 GCF_044452545.1 Nocardia sp. NPDC051900
TTCTTAGTTTAGCCCGGCTCGCCCTCCTTTGTCGTTCTTACCTCCAGCCCCCCCGCGCCGCGGGCCCCCCCCCCCCCCCCCCCCCCCCCCCCCCCCCCCCCACCGCGACACCTGGGGTGAGCGACGGGACTCGAACCCGCGACAGCCAGGATCACAACCTGGTGCTCTACCAACTGAACTACGCTCACCATCGCCGGTGAAGAACCAGCGGGCTAGATATTAGCGTGTCTACCCGCCCACTCCCTAATCGTTATCTGGCGAGCCGTTGACCTGCGCCGATTCGGTCCGCTGTTCGGCGGTTTCGGAGATCTCGGCGGCGACGGCGGCGATTTCGGTGGTGGAGGGACCGGGCGGCGCGACGAACGCGGTCCGCCGGTAGTACTCCAGTTCCCGGATGGACTCCTGGATGTCGGCCAGTGCGCGATGGCTCAGGCCCTTCTCCGGCTGGCCGAAGTAGATGCGCGGGTACCAGCGGCGGCACAGCTCCTTGATCGAGCTCACGTCGACCATCCGGTAGTGCAGGTGGGCATCCAGCAGCGGCATGTCCCTGGCGATGAAACCGCGGTCGGTGGCGATCGAGTTGCCGGCCAGCGGCACGGTGCGCGGGGTAGGGATGTACTGGCGGATGTAGTCGAGCACGCGCTGCTCGGCCTCTTCGAGGGTGACGGTGGAGCGGCGGACCTCGTCGGTCAGCCCGGAGCGCGCGTGCATCTCGGCGACCACGGCAGGCATCGCGGCCAGCGCGTCGTCGTCGGCGTGGATGACGATGTCCACGCCCTCGCCGAGGATGTTGAGATCGCTGTCGGTCACGAGTGCGGCCACCTCGATCAGCTTGTCGCTGTCCAAGCGCAAGCCGGTCATCTCGCAATCCATCCACACCATGTATTTGTCGGACACTCGTGCAACATTAGCCGGGCGAAGGTCCGGTGCCCGCGATACGGCTCGGCAACCCCGAAGCCGCCGATGCGGACAGGAATCCCACCGGTGGCGATACAGTTTCTTCCAGATCGTCACCCGGCGTTTTCGGTGCGGCAGCAAACATTGTGTGGAGCAGCCCGGTCGAGCCAGGACGGAGACGTGCGATGACCACCCCGCAGGAGAAGGCGGCCGCGGCGCGCAAAGCGGCCGACGAGGCGGCGCGGATCGCGGCGGAGGCGTCCGCCGCCGCGGAGGCCGCGGAACGTGAACTGGCCGAGCGGACGGCGGGTGGAGCCGGCGCTGCCGAAGGAAGAGACGAACCGTCCCCGGGCTCGACCGCCGCACAAGAGATCGCCGCGGGCTACGCGTTCGAGGGCGCTGCGCTGGACCTGGGCGCCGTGGTGGTCGACGGGAGGGTGGATTCCGGCGCGCGCGTCCGTATCCCGATGCGGATGATGAACCGGCACGGTCTGGTCGCGGGGGCGACCGGCACGGGGAAGACGAAGACCCTCCAAGGCATCGCGGAGCAACTGTCGAGCGCCGGGGTTCCGGTGGTGCTGGCCGATATCAAAGGCGACCTGTCGGGTTTGGCCGAGCCGGGCCGATCGAGCGAAAGACTCGCCACGCGGATCGCGGAGACCGGCGCCGCGGACTGGGCGGCGACCGGCTTCCCCACCGAGTTCGTGTCGCTGGGCACCACCGGGGCAGGGCTTCCGATCCGCGCCACGATCAGTTCGTTCGGCCCGGTTCTGCTGAGCAAGGTGCTCGGGCTGAACGAGACGCAGGAATCCACCCTCGGCCTGATCTTCCACTGGGCCGACCGCAACGGCCTCGCGCTGCTGGACCTGAAGGACCTGCGCGCCGTGATCACTCATCTGACCAGCTCCGAGGGAAAGGATGACCTGAAAGGCATCGGCGGTGTCTCCGCGGCCACCGCGGGCGTGATCCTGCGCGCCTTGGCGAATCTGGAGGCCGACGGCGGCGACACGTTCTTCGGCGAGCCGGAACTCGACCCGGCCGACCTGGTGCGGGTGGTGGACGGAAAAGGGGTGATCACACTCTTCGAGCTGGGTGCCGAGGCGGCGCGGCCGGTGATGTTCTCCACATTCCTGATGTGGGTGCTGGCCGACCTGTTCCAGACCCTGCCGGAGGTCGGCGACGTGGAGCGGCCCGAGCTGGTCTTCATCTTCGACGAGGCGCACCTCCTGTTCTCCGACGCCTCGAAGGCGTTCTCGGATCAGGTGGAGCAGACCGTCAAACTCATCAGGTCCAAGGGAGTGGGCGTGTTCTTCTGCACACAGCTGCCCACCGATATCCCGAATCCGGTGTTGTCCCAGCTCGGCGCGCGCATCCAGCACGCGCTGCGCGCGTTCACCCCGGACGACCAGAAGGCGTTGGCCAAGACCGTCCGCACCTACCCCAGGACCGGGGTATACGACCTGGAGCAGGCGCTGACCTCCCTCGGCACCGGCGAGGCGATCGTGACGGTGCTCTCCGAGCAGGGCGCGCCGACGCCGGTGGCCTGGACCAGGATGCGGCCGCCCCGGTCGCTGATGGACACCATCGGCGTGGACGCGATCCGGTCGCGGGCGCTGTCCAGCTCGCTGGCCTCGAAGTACGCCCGGACCATCGACCGGGAATCGGCCTACGAACTGCTGGCCGCCAAGGTGGCCGACGCGGCGCGGGAGCCGGAACCGGCACCCGTCCCCGGCCGTAACGTGAACCGCGTGGGAGAGGAGTCCGCCGCCGAGCGGATCATGCGGAATCCCGCGGTCCGCGGCTTCCTGCGCTCGGCCGCCACCGCGGCGGGACGCGAGATCACCCGCAGCCTGTTCGGCACCCGGCGCCGCTGAGCGCGCCGGTCATCCGACCTCGCGGGCGAGCAGGTCCGCCGTCGTCTCCCTGCGGATCAGTTCGCGGGCGCGGCCGTGTCGAACGGCGATGACCGGCGGCCGACCGACAGTGTTGTAGGACGAGGCAAGGCTGTGATGGTAGGCGCCGGTGCACGGCATCGCGAGCACCTCGCCGGGGCGCAGGTCGGCAGGCAGCCGGACGTCGGCGGCGAGGATGTCGCCCGCCTCGCAGAAGCGACCGGCGACCGTCGCGGTCATCTGCGGACCGCACGGGTGGCGGCTGGCGACCACGACCTCGTAGCGCGCGCCGTAGAGCGCGACGCGCGGGTTGTCGCTCATCCCGCCATCCACGGTGACGTAGGTGTGCCCGCCTTCGACGTGCTTGATCGAGAGCACTCGGTACAGCGTCACCCCGGCCCTGGCGACGACGGCGCGGCCGGGTTCCAGCGCGAGGACCGGGCGTGGGAAGTGGTGGCGGGCGCAGGCGGCGTCGAGGGCGTCTTCGAGGATGTCGGCGAGTTCGGCGAGATTCATTTCGGCGTCACCGGCGCGATAGGCCACCGCGTGACCGCCGCCGAGATCCAGTTGGGTCAGCACGACGCCGTGGTCTTGCCGCACCTGCGCCATCGCGGCGACCAAGCGCCGTACCGCCTCGCCGTAGTGATCCGGGTTGTAGAGCTGCGAGCCCAGATGGCAGTGGAAGCCGACCAGGGTGAGGTTCGGTTGGCGCAGCACACGGTCGATCGCCTCGGCGGCCGAATCGCTGCCGAGGGGGAAGCCGAACTTCTGGTCGTGCACACCGGTGCGCACCGCGGGATGACCGTGGACATCGATGCCGGGGGACAGGCGCAGCAGCACCTGCTGTGGCTTCGTGGCCAGGGCGGACAGCAGCGTGATCTCGGTGTGCGAGTCGATCACGATCCGGCCGACCCCGCTGCGCACGGCGGTGGCCAGTTCGTCGAACGACTTTCCGTTGCCGTGCAGGACGATGCGCGCGGGGTCCACACCGGCCGCCAGCGCGACGGCCAGTTCGCCCGCCGAGCACACGTCGACCGAAAGGCCTTCTTGGGTGACCCAATCCAGCACCGACCGGATCATCAGGGCCTTGCCCGCGTAGATGATCTCGGCCTCGGGAAAAGCTTTGCGATAGGCCCGGCAGCGGGACCGTACCTCCTGCTCGTCCAGGACGTAGGTGGGCGTCCCGTACTGATCGGCGACGTCGGCGAGGGCGACGCCGCCGAGGGTGATCCCGCCGTCGCCGTCGTAGTGCGTGTCCCGCGGCCAGACCGCGGCATCCAGGCGCGAAGGTGATCCCGACCGCAATGACGGGAGGATGTCGAGCAGCGTCACGATGTTCTCCTGGGTCGCCCCCGCTTTCTCGAATTGCGGGGCCGATGCCAGGACTACGCCGGGTGCGGGGCCGGTGGGCCGGTCATTTGCGGATCCTTGACCACCGGGCGTCGCTTCTTGACAGCTCGCTGACGCGGCTGGCTCAGCTGCCGAGTTTCTTGTAGAACGCGCCGGCGATGGGAGCGGTGACCGCGCGCGGGCCGTACTGTCCCGCCACACTCATTCCCTTGCTGATCAGGCCGGGGACCACGCGCATCTTGTTGCGGGCGAGCGCGTCGATGGACATCTTCGCGGTGGATTCCGAGGAGACCCACATGAAGTCGGGCACCATCCGGTCGACGATGGAGGCGTCGGCGGGATCCGGGGTCTCGGTGCGGACCGGGCCGGGCGCCAGCAGGGTGACGTGCACCCCGGAGCCTTTCAGCTCGCCGCGCAGCGATTCGGAGAAGGTGTTGGCGAACGCCTTGCTCGCGGCGTAGGTGGCGTTGTTCGGGATCGGCATGTTGCCCGCGGCCGAGCCGCTGATCAGGATGCCGCCGCTGCCGCGGGCGAGCATGCCGGGCAACACGGCCAGCGTCAGGTCGTGCACGGCGACGGCGTTGAGTTCCATCTGCGCGCGCTCGTAGGCCGGGTCGAGTTCGGCGATCGCGCCGAAGGTCGCGATGCCCGCGTTGTTGCACAAGACGGCGATCTCGCGGGTCGCCAGTTCTTTCACCAGTACAGCGCGCTGCTCGCGGTCGGCCAGGTCGACCGCGCGCACCTCGGCGGTGATGCCGTGGGCCAGGGTCAGTCGCTGCGCGAGCTCGGTGAGCAGCTCCTCGCGGCGGGCGACCAGGATCAGCGAGTAGCCGCGGGCGGCGAGTTCGGCGGCGAGCGCGGTGCCGATGCCGGAGGAGGCGCCGGTGACGACCGCGCGGTTCTCGGAAGTGGGGGAGGGCAGGCTCACCCGATGCAGCCTAGGCGACGTGACCCGGTGGTCCGCCGCACGATCCCCGGCGCGGTTCCGTGCCGCGGTGACGGCGGCCGGGCGTCCGGGCCCGGCCGCCGCCCGCTCACAGCCGTGCGGCCAGCCGGGTGCCCTGGTCGATGGCTCGTTTGGCGTCCAGCTCGGCGGCCAGTTCTGCGCCGCCGATGAGGTGCGGGCTCATCCCGGCGGCGCGCAGCGGGGCCTCCAGGTCGCGCACGGATTCCTGGCCCGCGCAGACGATGACGTTGTCGACCGGGATCAATTGCGGCCGTTGTCGCTTCTCTCCGAAGCTGATGTGCAGGCCGTTGTCGTCGATGCGCTCATAGTTCACACCGCCGATCTGCTCGACGCCCTTGGCCTTCAGCGCGGCCCGATGCACCCACCCGGAGGTCTTGCCCAGGTCCTTCCCGAACGGAGTGGTCTTGCGTTGCAACAGAACGACTTCGCGCGCCGCCGGAGCCGGCCTGGGCGTGGCGAGCTGTCCGGGGACCTGCTCGTCGTCGGAGGTGACGCCCCACTCCTCCTTCCACTCCTCCAGCTTGAGAGCGGGATGCCCTTCCACGGTGAGGAATTCGCTGACGTCGTAGCCGATGCCGCCCGCGCCGATCACGGCGACGCGCTTGCCGACCGGCTTCTCCTCCCGCACCAGCTCGGCATAGGACAGCACCATGGGGTGGTCGATACCGGGGATGTCCGGGATCCGCGGCTGTACACCGGTGGCGAGCACGACCTCGTCGTAGCCGCCCGCGATGAGTTCGGCGGCGCCGACCCGCTTGTTCAGGTGCACCGTGACGCCGGTGAGCTCGAGCATCCGGGTGTAGTACCGGATCGACTCACTGAATTCTTCCTTGCCCGGGATGCGGCGGGCGATGTCGAACTGGCCGCCGATCTTGTCGTCGGCCTCGAACAGGTCGACGCGATGGCCGCGTTCGGCGAGGCTCACCGCCGCCGAGAGCCCGGCCGGGCCCGCGCCGACCACGGCGACGCGCTTGCTGCGGCGGGTCGGCAGCAGCTTCAGCTCGGTCTCGTGCCCGGCGCGCGGATTGAGCAGGCAGGACACGGTCTTGTGCTGGAAGGCGTGATCGAGGCACGCCTG
This sequence comes from Nocardia sp. NPDC051900, assembly GCF_044452545.1. Lineage (NCBI taxonomy): Bacteria > Bacillati > Actinomycetota > Actinomycetes > Mycobacteriales > Nocardiaceae > Nocardia > Nocardia sp. NPDC051900. Next base: position 189,463 of record NZ_JBITBU010000011.1, read on the forward strand.
GTTGCACGCGATGCAGGTGTTGATCTCGTCGACGCGATCCTGGGCGGCCTTGTTAACCCACTCCGGATCGGTGAGGAAGGGACGGGCCAGCGAAATCAGCTGCGCGTCACCGCGGGTCAAGATCTCCTCGGCCACCTCGGGCATGTTGATCCGGTTCGACGCGCACACCGGGATGGTCACCCGCGCGGTGATCTTCGCGGTGAATTCGACGAAGGCGGCGCGGGGTACCGAGGTGACGATGGTGGGCACCCGCGCTTCGTGCCAGCCGATGTCGGTGTTGAGGACGTTCACCCCGGCGGCTTCGAGTTCCACGGCCAGCGCGACAATCTCGTCGAAGCTCTGTCCCTTCTCCACCAGCTCGGCCATGGACAGCCGGAACACGATGATGAAGTCCGGACCGACCGCGGCGCGGGTGCGGCGCACGATCTCCACCGCGATCCGGCGCCGGTTCTCCGGGGAGCCGCCCCACGCGTCCGTGCGCTTGTTGGTGCGCGGCGCGAGGAACTGGTTGATGAAATATCCTTCACCGCCCATGATCTCGCAGCCGTCGTAGCCCGCGAACTGGGCCAGCTTCGCGCAGCGGGCGTAGTCGTCGATGGTGCGCTCGATGCCTTTGGCCGACAGCGCGCGCGGCCGGAACGGGTTGATGGGCGCCTTGATGGACGACGCCGACACACTGCCCGGCATGTAGGAGTAGCGACCCGCGTGCAGGATCTGGATGGCGATCTTGCCGCCGTGCTCGTGCACCGCTTTGGTGATCGTGCGGTGCCGGTACGCTTCGGTTTTGTTGGTCAGCTTGGCGCCGAAAGGCAGCAGCCAGCCCGCGCGATTCGGCGCGTAGCCGCCGGTGATGATCAGGCCCGCGCCGCCGCGTGCTCGTTCGGCGAAGTAGGCGGCCAGTTTGTTGGTGTCCCAGGCGCGGTCCTCCAGCCCGGTGTGCATCGAACCCATCACCACGCGATTGCGCAGGGTGGTGAAGCCGAGATCGAGCGGCTCGAACAAATGGGGGAAGGAGCTCATGGGGCAGGTCGCCTTTCTCCGTCCGCGTGCGGGGCTGTCGCGCGCGGGTGTAGTGCTTGCAGAACTTCGTCGCACCATTCGACGAATCCGGCCTCCACGCGGATGCCCGCGCGCAGGACGAGGTACTGGTGCAGGGCTGTCCCGGCGAGCCGCTCGGGAGCGGGGAAGTCGTGTTTCTCGATGTGCCGGTACAGCTCGAGCCGCTGGGCGTGCTGGTCGCGGTGGCGGGCCACCTCGGCGCGCAACGCGGTGATGTCGCCGTACGCGGCGGCGCGGATCTTCACGGCGAGTTCGTTGCGCGGAGTGGCGGAATCGCTCGGTTCGGCGATCCAGCGCGCGAGTTCGGCGCGTCCGGTCTCGCTCACCGAGTAGACCTTCTTGTCCGGCCTGCCCTCCTGGATCACCGTCTCGCCGTCGACCCAGCCTGACTCCTCCATGCGCTTGAGGACGCGATAGATCTGCTGGTGGGTCGCGCTCCAGAAGTAGCCGATGGACTTGTCGAAGCGGCGCGCCAGCTCGTACCCCGAGCCGGCGCGCTCGGTCAGCGATACCAGCAACGCGTGCTCGAGTGCCATGCGGTGAGGATAGCCGTGACACTCGGTACTATGCAACTAGGTGCATAAGAATCCTTCGTGGTCGTCGCGGCCGGACCCGATTTCGGCCCGCCTCGAAACCGTCTCGCGCATTAAGCTGCGCGGCATGACCGAGGTGAACGCCCAGGCGACAGTCGGGCAGGCCGCCGGGCGCGGGCAAGTGGTGGCGTGGGGGCTGTGGGATTGGGGATCTTCGGCATTCAACGCCGTGATCCTCACCTTCGTCTTCTCGGTGTATCTCACCGACAAGGTCGGCGACGATCTGCCCGGCGGTGTCTCCGCCAGCGCGTGGCTGGGGTGGGCGCTTGGCATCGCGGGCCTGATCGTGGCGTTGACCGCGCCGGTCAGCGGACAGCGCTTCGACGCGTCCGCGAAACGCAAGGGCTCGCTCGGTGCGCTGACCGCGCTGACCGTCGCGGCGATGACGCTGATGTTCTTCGTGCACGACGACTACCACGACCTGTGGTTCGGCCTGGCGCTGCTGGCGTTCGCGTCGGCCTGCTTCGAACTGGCGGGCGTGCCGTACAACGCGATGCTGCGGCAGGTCTCCACGCCGCAGACCGTCGGCCGGGTCTCCGGATTCGGTTGGGCGATGGGTTATTTCGGCGGCATCCTGCTGCTGCTGATCTGCTATTTCGGCTTCATATCCGGCGAGGGAGACAACCGCGGGCTGCTCGGCGTGCCCACCGATCAGGGACTCAACATCCGGCTGGTCGCCGTGCTGGCCGCCGTCTGGTTCGCCGCCTTCGCGCTGCCGGTGCTGTTCGCGGTCCCCGAACTGCCACGGACGAACGCCGATCCCGGCGCCGCGAGCGCGGGGTTCCTCGGCTCGTACCGGGTGTTGTGGCGTGACCTGCGTGAGCTGTGGCGCGTCGACCGGCGCACGGTCGGCTTCCTGGTGGCCAGCGCCGTCTTCCGGGACGGCCTCGCCGGGGTGTTCACCTTCGGTGCTGTGCTCGCCGTGCGGGTCTACGGGATCGCCGACTCGGATGTGCTGCTGTTCGGCATCGCGGCCAATGTCGTTGCGGCGCTGGGTGCGATCGTCGCGGGGCGCTTCGACGACCGGGCCGGGCCGAAGATCGTCATCGTGGTGTCCCTGGCCGCGATGCTGGTGTGCGGGCTGGCGCTGCTGGTGGTGTCCGGCCCACTGATGTTCTGGATCTTCGGCTTGCTGCTCACCGTCTTCGTCGGCCCGGCACAGGCGGCGGCGCGCTCGTTCCTGACCCGCCTCGCGCCGCCGGGCCGGGAGGGTCAGCTCTTCGGCTTGTATACGACCACCGGGCGCGCGGTGTCCTTCCTCGCCCCGAGCCTGTTCGGCTTGTTCGTCTGGCTGTTCGGTTCGGACCGGGCGGGGATCGCGGGCCTGTTGGTCGTGCTCGCGGCCGGGCTCGCGGTGCTACTGCCGGTGCGATCACCGGATCCGGTCACGGCGCGCGGCGATGTCGAGGAGCCCCGGCCCGCCGAGTGAGTTCGGCGGATTCGGTCGCGGCGGGCGGCGGCGTCGAGGAGCCCCGGCCCGCCGAGTGAGTTCGGCGGATTCGGTCGCGGCGGGCGGCGGCGTCGAGGAGTCATGGCCCGCCGAGTGAGTTCGGCGGCGGATCAGCGCCGCTTCGGTGGCCGCCAGCCGCCCATGCCGAGTGCGATCAAACGCATCTGCTGGACGGTGCGGTCGATGATCGCCTGCTCGTCGCGCGGCGCGGCCGACACGTAGGCGGCGATCCCGTCGGTCACCGTGCTGACCATCAGGTCGGCGGCGATCTCCAGGTCTCGTGGCGTCCAGGAGTCCAGGGCCCGGATGCGGGAGAGGTCGGCGACGAGCTCTCGGACGATCAGTTGGATCTCCCGGGCGATGGCCGTGCGCAAGGCGGCGGACCCGCCGTGGCGCTCCCTGGTGAGGAAGCCGAACAGCTCACGTTTGGGGCCCACTTGCGCGAACACGAAGCGCACCGTGTCCGACAGGCCCGCGTCGGCATTGCGGCGGACTTCGCGCAGCGCCAGCCGCAGCGCGGTGACGCCGTCGTCGACCAGCGTCGCGCCGAGGTCCTCCAGCGACGCGAAGTGCCGGTAGAACGCCGTCGGCACGATGCCGGCCGAGCGGGCGATCTCCCGCAGGCTGAGCGCGGCGAATCCGCGTTCGGCGGCCAGCGCGAGCGTGCCGTCCAGGAGCGCCTGCCTGGTTCGCTCCTTGCGTTCGCCTCGGGTAGCCGCCTGCTCACTCATCTCGGTGAGCATACATCCGTTCACCATTCGACCTATCCCCAGATGTAGTTCGAGTCACATGTTTCGCCGGTTGACACCTAGCCCCGGTCATCGGTCACACTAGTTGAGTGTACAGACGTGCACTGAAATTCCAGCCGCACGTCGTCAGTCCGACAAGAGGTACGGAGAACAAATGGTGGATCTCATCAACTTGGTGCAGACCCTGACCTCGCCGCACCCGCTGGATCGGTACCTCGAGCTGGTCCGCCCCACCCTCACGGTGCGGGACATGCGGGCCGAGATCACTCACGTGCGCCGCTCGGCGCCCGGCTCGGTGACGCTCACGCTGCGCCCCACCCGGCACTGGCAGGGCCATGTTGCCGGACAGTACGTCCAGATCGGCGTGGTGATCGATGGCGTGCGGCACACGCGGTGCTACTCGCCGGTGAACCCGGAAGGCGGTCGGGATCGTCATATCGAGCTGACCGTGAAAGCGCATCCGGACGGTTTGGTGTCGCAGTACCTGTACCGTCACGCCGCCCCCGGTATGGTGGTCGACCTGGCGCCCGCCGACGGCGTGTTCCGGCTGCCCGAGTCGCGGCCGCGGCGCGTCCTGCTGATCAGCGGTGGCAGCGGCATCACGCCGGTGCTGTCCATGCTGCGCACGCTCGCCGCGGAGGACCATTCGGGCGAGGTCGTCTTCCTGCACTACGCCAAGTCGCCCGCTGTGCTGCCGCACCGAGCGGAACTGGACGCGATCGCTGCACGGCATCCGAACTTCCGCATCGAGCTGCGCTATCCGCATCGCATGCCGGATCTGGCGCCGCGGGCGGATTCCGGTGCGCCGTGGGTGGATCTCGCCCGGCCGAAGGGCAGCGGGTACTTCGACTACGACGAGCTGGAGCGCGTCGCGCCTTGGTTCGCCGACGCGCAGACCTTCGTCTGCGGTCCGCCGTCGCTGATGGACGCGGTGCGCACGATCTATCAGGCCGAGCAACTCGAGGACCGGCTGCACTCCGAGGAGTTCACGCTGTCGGTCGCGCCGGTGGACGCCGCCGACGCACACGGCACCGTCAGTTTCTCGGCCAGCGGCGTGAGCGCCGACAACACCGGCGCCACGTTGCTCGAGCAAGCCGAATCCGCCGGTCTCACGCCCGAGTACGGCTGCCGCATGGGGATCTGCTTCTCCTGCACAGCGGTGCGCCGCTCCGGCTGCACGCGCAATCTGCGCACCGGCGAGACCGACACCGACCCCGACCAGCCGATCCAGCTGTGCATCAGCGCGCCGGTCGGCGACGTCGACATCGACATCTGATTCACGAAGGGGAGACAACCATGACCATCCTGACCGAAACCGAGAACGGACCGCTGGTCCTGAGCCCGGACCAGATCGAGGAACTCGGCCGTGAACTCGACGAGCTGCGCGCGGCCATCGTCGCCGACCTCGGCGAGCGCGACCGGGAATACCTGTACTCGATCATCAAGGCGCAGCGGGGATTCGAGATCGCCGGGCGCGGCCTGATGTATCTCGGCTTCCTTCCGCCCTTCTGGCTGGCCGCCGTGGCGGCGCTGAGTGTGTCGAAGATCCTGGACAACATGGAGATCGGCCACAACGTCATGCACGGCCAGTACGACTGGATGCGCGAGCCCGGCCTGAATTCCCGCGTGTTCGAATGGGACACGGTCTGCCCGGCCGACCAGTGGAAGCACTCGCACAACTACCTGCACCACACCTACACCAACATTCACAACAAGGACCGCGACATCGGCTACTCCATCCTGCGCATGGACGAGGCGCAGGAGTGGAACGTGCTCCGGCTCGGCCAGCCGCTGTACGCCTTCGTGCTCATGATGCTGTTCGAGTGGGGTGTGATGGGCCACGACCTCGAGGTCGAGAACATCCTGGCGGGTAAGAAGAAGTGGCCGGAGGTCAAGAACCTGATCCTCGGTCAGTGGCGCAAGGCGGGCAAGCAGGTGCTCAAGGACTACCTGGTGTTCCCCGCGCTGACCGGACCGCTGTTCTTCCACACGCTGGCGGGTAACGTCACCGCCAACCTGGTGCGCAACGTGTGGGCCTTCGCCATCATCTTCTGCGGTCACTTCCCGGCCGGCGTACAGACGTTCACCGAGGAGGAGACCGCGGACGAGACCCGCGGCGAGTGGTACATCCGGCAGATGCTCGGCTCGGCCAACATCACCGGCAGCAAGCTGTTCCACATCATGTCCGGGAATTTGTCGCATCAGATCGAACACCATCTGTTTCCCGATCTGCCCGCGAGCCGTTATCCGGAGATGGCGCCTACGGTCCGCGCATTGTGTGAAAAGTACGGTTTGCCGTACAACACCGGCTCGCTCGGTAAGCAGATCGGCTCGGTGTGGAAGAAAATTTTCAAGCTGGCACTTCCGCCGCGCTGGGTCGAGAGCGAACCGTCCCCCGGTGTTATCGTGATGCGTCAGCGAAAGGCGAGCGAAGCGGGCGTGTGAATGATCGGGAAATTCGAGAGCAACAAGGATCTCATTCAGGAATTGACGTCTTCCGGTGCCAGGCACGTCGGCAATATCGCCAACATCATCACGGGGACGGTCGCCGAGGTCACCAGGGAGATCGGTGAGTGGATCACCGACGCCATCGAGATGAACGAGGCGGCGGCCGCGGCGCGCCGGGACGCGGAGGCACAGCGGGATCTCGATCGTGACCTCGACACCGAGACCGAGGTCACGGTCACGAAACCGCGGGCGGACGCGACGGAGGCGTTCCTCGACGCCGAGGTCGTCGAGCCGGGCGTCGACGAGCCGCGCTGATCACCAGACCGGCAGCCTGCGCCGATGCTCGATGACGTCGGTGATCAGATCCTGATAGCCGTCGACCAGCTCGGCCAGCCTGGACCACTGCAGGTGGGCCTCACCGCCCGCCTGCCCCGGGTGCGGCCCGGTCGTGATCTCGTCGTCCAAAGAGTGTCGGGCCGAAACCCATTTGGCCGCGATTCGGTCGATGACCGCGCCGAGTGTCTCGGTATGCAGCGAGGCGCCCTCTCGGTGCTGCACGTTCTCCGCCACCCATGCGTCGATCCGTCCGATCCATTCCGCGCGGCAGCCGTCGATGTCCTCCACTTGCTGGGTGCAGGCGGCGACGCGGGTGCTGGATGCCTCCGGGGCGTGTGCTCGCTCGAGTGTCCGCTGCCGTCGCTCGTGGCAGTCGACGAGCTTCCGCGCGGCGTGCAGCACGCTGTGCCGGTGCTGGTTCTCGCCGGGTTCGCGAATCGCGCGAAGCAGTGCGGCGGGCGGCGGCAGCTCTTGGGCTCCGAAACTGCGCTGAGCGTATTCGGTGGGCATGACATACCTCTGCGACACGACGAATCCTGGATGCGCCAGGGCCGAGGGGGATTTCGGGGAGGGGCGCCCCTCGGCTCCGGCGCAGTCCCGCACCCGGATGCCATCCCGAGTTCCACCAGCACGGCAGAGAAACCGGGAAATCCGCGACGATGCGGGAGAAGACGGTCCGAGAAATCAGGACACTTTCAGGAAAGCGCGGTAACCGAAGCCGCGCAATACTCTGGTCCGTGAATCCGAAAGCTGCCGGGAAATCGTTATATTCCGTTACGGATCGGTCACCCGGACCGGCGCTCGGCGGTGCGTTCTCGAAATTGTCGAGCGTATGAGCAGCAACCGATTCGGTGCGTGCGCTGCGCGCCGCCGCCGCATGGGCTAGCCTCGGTATTCGTGCCCGCCTACGTGTCATCGCCGGAGCTGACATTCGGCTTCATGTTCGCGCTGGAAGACCCTGAGCGAATCGCGGAGGTCGTGCGTGATCTGATCGTCCGCAAGACCGTGTCGGTCTTCCGTCTCGCCCGGCTGTCCGACGACGACGGCCCGCCGGAGCGCTACGTGGTCAACTGGGCGGTCATCCCGCAGATCTCGATCACCACCGCCGCGCCGGACGAGGAGGAGCTGCGCACCACCCGCACCATGCTGGTCAACGCTTTTCTCAGTGAGGGTGGCGAGGTCAGCCTGTATTCGGCGCAGTCGAGCGGACCGGCCTGAGGCGGACCGTCCCGGAGGCGCACATCCAGGACGGTCCGATCGATCACCCAACCGGTAGCGGTGCGTCGAGCCGTCCGGAGCGGGCGAGCGCCAACAGCCCCGCCGCCGCGGCTGCTCCCACGGCGACGAGCGCGGCCCACGCCAGTGCGCTCATCCCGGCCTCGCGCGTGCGGTCCAGCAGCGTTCCGATGCCCAGATTCCCGAGCAGGATGCCGATACCGACGATGGTGTTGTAGAGGCCGTAGTGCGTCGCCACCAGGCGGTTGCCCGACAACGCGACCACGGTGTCCATTTCGAACGGAAAGACCGCTGCCGCACCGATTCCCAGCGCGACCGCGGTCAGCAGCAGTGCGCCGATCGCGGGCCACACACCGAAGCCGGTGCCAGGGATCGCCATCAGCGGCACGAACGCCGACGCGAGTATCGCCATGCCGAATGCCAGGCTGTGCGCGCGGCCCCACCGCTGCCCGAACCAGCGGGTGATGCGCAGTTGCCCGGCGATCGCGATCAACCCGGACAGCACGAACACCGCCGTCATCAGCACGGTGGCCGAGTCGCCCGCGATCCGTGCGGCGTGCACCGGCAACGCCAGGTAGACCTGGAAGGCCAGGACCGAGGAACTGATCATCGCCGCGGCGAACAGCAGGAACGGGCGGTTGGCCAGCACCACACGCCAATCGTCCAGCACCGAAGTGGTTTTCGGCTCGGCGCGGTGCTGCGGCAGCGCGCGTAACTGGGCCAGCGTCAGCACGCCGAACACCACCGCGGCGCCCGTGGCGGTCGCGCGGAAGTCGACGGCCATCAGCGCGAGCCCGGCGATCGGGCCGAACAGTATGCCCGCCTGGTAGAAGACGTTGAACACGGCGAACGCCTCCACCCGGCGCTCGCCCGAGTCGACCGCCAGATACGCGCGGACCGCCGGGTTGAACAACGCGCCCGCGAAGCCGGTCGCGGCCGAGGCCACCAGCAGCGCGGGCAGCGTGTCCGCGACCGCGAGCAGCGCGAAACCGCCGGTGCGCAGCAGGCATCCGGTCACGATGAGCGGCTTGTAGCCGAGTCGATCGGCCAGCGTGCCGCCGACGAGGAACATGCCCTGCTGGGAGAAGTTGCGGATACCGAGGACGAGCCCGACCGCCCACGCGGCCAGCCCGAGCGGACCGGCCAGGTAACCGGCCAGGTAGGGCATCAGCATGTAGAAGCCGGTGTTGATGGCGAACTGATTGACCATCAGCATGCGGCTGGGGCGGTTGAAGCTGCGGAAGGTGGCGATCAGGTCGGTCATCGCGTCCGCTCCTTCCTGGCGTCACGGGGATCGACGACCGTCGTGCACCGGGTCCACGAGAGCGCGACGGCGTCGGCCGGATGCGCGATGCGTAGCGGTGCGGTGGGTGGTGCGATGTAGAGCAAGCCGTGCTCGCGGCAGTAGTCGTCGTTGTACACAGTGTCGAAGTAGCGCAGCGGTCCGTCGGGAAAGACCGCGGCGATCCGCGTGGCCGGATCGCCGGTGCGGGCGAGCCAGCCCGCGACCAGGGCGACCGCGCCGACGCTCCAGCCGCCGCTGGCGTGATGTGTCGCGGCGAGTCGACGGCACGCCCAGACCGCCTCCGCGGGCGCGACCCAGTGCACCTCGTCGAACGCCGAATAGTCGACGTTGTCCGGATGGATACTCGAACCCAGCCCGCGCATCAGCCGTGGCCCCGCGGGCTGTCCGAAGATCGTGGACGCCACGGTGTCGACGCCGACCAGACGCAGGTGCGGAAAGTACCGGCGCAGCGTGCGCGTGATGCCCGCGGAATGGCCGCCGGTGCCGACCGAGCAGACCAGGACGTCGATCCTGCCCAGCTGGGCGACCAACTCGAGCGCCAGGGTCTCGTAGGCGTCCTGGTTGTCGGGGTTGCGGTACTGGTCCGGGCACCAAGCCCGCGGATCGCGCGCCAGCAGTTCGGCGACGCGGTCGCGCCGCGCCTGCTGCCAGCCGCCGGTGGGGTGCGGCTCGGTGACCAGTTCCACCCGCGCGCCGTAGGCCGCGAGCATGCGGCGCATGAGCGGTTCCAAGTCGGGGTCGGTGACCAGCGTGACCGGGTGGCGATACGCCATTCCCGCCAGCGCCAGGCCCAGACCGAGCGTGCCGCTGGTGGATTCGATGATCGGAGCGCCAGGTGCGAGCGCACCGCGCGCGATGGCGCGCTCGACCATGTGCAGCGCGGGCCGGTCCTTCATGCCGCCCGGATTGGCGCCCTCGAGTTTGGCCCAGAAGCCGCGGCCGTCCGGTTTCGTTGTGCCGTCGAGCGGTTCGGTGATCCAGAGCACGGGCGTGTTGCCCACCATGGTCGCCGGACGCGGACAGCGCTGGGCCGCCGTGAGCAGACTCGCCGGGCTCGCGAGGGCAGGCTCCGGTTCGCGGGGAGCCGGATCGGGCACAGCCGGGTTCTGCAGCGCAGAAGTCATGAGGAATCGTCGATTCTGTGCGGTCGCTGTGGCAGCGACGGTGTGAGTGCGGACTTCGCACGAACACCGGCCGGGCCCCGGCAGGCTCCGGCCTGACGCTGACCGATCAGTTCCGATCGATGCCGAATCGAGTGAGTCTGTCTCTGCCCGGATACACCGGCAGGGTCGCGACCGGGGGTGCGCGCACGCCGCCCGCGCGGGCGGACGCGGGCGCCGCAAGCAGCACCGACACGGACGCGAGCAGTAGCAACAGCAGCAGCGTGACTTCGCGCGGCAGGGCGGCGAGCACCCCGTCGGCGGGCACGTGCCGGTCCGGTTCGGCGGCGTGCTGATGCCGGTCGGCGAGGATCGCCGGGGAGACGATGGAGGCCACGACGGGGCCGGACGCCTCGATGTGGGCGTGTGCCGCGACGGCGTGGTCGAAGACGTGGCACTGGGGCACCGCCATGGCGACCACCCAGACGGTGTACGCGAGAGCCACGATCACCCGGATCACCGGTAACCGCTGCGCGCCGAACGTCACGCTTTCCGATGGTACAAGCCCGTTCGCACGACGATTCGCGGGTGGGAATCGGTATGGGTGCGCGCTCCGGGTGATTTCGGCTGCGGCGCAACGCTCCTCGTTCGCCGAATGCGACCGTGCACCCCGATTCGTTGGCGTGTCGGTATCGAATGGTGCCGTTCACAGGTGGCCGGATACGCGACAATCAGGACACCTACTGGTTGTGGCATGGATCACAGCAACCGTAAGGAGCGTTGCTCATGGAACTCGAGAAGCCGGCCGCGCCGCCCAGCCCGATTCGGGTACGAGGCGATCTGGACCCCGCACTGTCCCGGTGGCTGTGGCTGGTCAAGTGGCTACTGGCGATTCCGCACTACGTCGTGCTGTTCTTCCTACACATCGCGTACGCCGTGCTCACGGTGGTGGCCTTCTTCGCCATTTTGATCACCGGCAAGTACCCGCGAGGACTGTTCGACTTCAACGTCGGCGTCATGCGCTGGGGATGGCGGGTGACTTTCTACGCGCTCTCGGTACTGGGCACCGACAAGTACCCGCCGTTCAGCCTGCAACCGAACGCGGACTACCCGGCCGACCTGGAGATCGACTATCCGGAGACCTTGCACCGCGGCCTGGTGCTGGTGAAGTGGTGGCTGCTCGCCATTCCGCACTATCTGATCGTCGGCGCGGTGCTCAGTGGCGGCATCGCGATCGCGGGGAGCGACGGTGACGACTGGGGCGGCGGCTCGATCTCTTTGCTGAGCATCCTGCTGATCGTCGCGTTGATCGGGTTGCTGTTCACGGCGCGCTACCCGCAAGGCATCTACGACTTCGTGATGGGCGTCAATCGCTGGATCATCCGCGTGCAGGCCTATGCCGGTTTGATGCGGGACGAGTACCCGCCCTTCCGGCTCGACCAGGGCGCCCGCGAATCCGACTGAACCGGTACCGAATCCGCCCGCCTGTTCAGCGGGCGGATTCGTATATCCGCCGGACGACGTCCTCGATCTCGGGCTCCTCGATCGACAGGTCCCGCACTTCGGCGCGCTCCGACACCGCGGCCAGCAATTGCGCGGCCGTGATCTGCTCGGGATCGAAGGCCAGCCGCTGCCGCATACCGTCGCCTTCGGTGCCGAGCAGCTGGGCGCAGCGTAGATCGTCGAGGTCGGGCGTCGGTTCGGCCAAGTCGACCACCAGTACCCGGCGCGCGCCGACGGTGGCCGCCAATCCGGTGAGCGATCCGTCGTACACCAAGCGGCCGTGGTCGACGACGAGCACACGCTCGCAAAGCCTTTCGATGTCGCCCATGTCGTGGGTGGTGAGCAGCAGGGTCGTGCCGCGCTCGGCGCGCTCGGCTCGGAGGAACTCGCGCAGCCGCTGCTTGGACAGCACGTCGAGGCCGATGGTCGGCTCGTCCAGGATCACCAGTTCGGGCGAATGCAGCAGTGCCGCGGCTACTTCCGCGCGCATGCGCTGGCCCAGCGAGAGCTGGCGCACCGGTGTGTCGAGCGTGTCGGCCATTTCCAGCTGCTCGATCAGCTCGTGCGCGCGCTTGCGCGCGGCGCCCGGCTCCAACCGGTGGATCGCGGCGAGGATCGAGAACGACTCGCGCAGGGGCAGATCCCACCACAGTTGCGAGCGCTGGCCGAACACCACGCCGATCCGCCCGGCCAGTTCGCGCCGCTGCCGCACGGGATCCAGCCCGCAGGTGCGTACAGTGCCCGCGGTGGGGACCAGGATGCCGGTGAGCATTTTGATCGTGGTGGATTTGCCCGCGCCGTTGGCGCCGATATAGCCGACGGCGGCGCCCCGGTCGATCCGGACGGTCATCCCGTCGACGGCGGTGAGCGTCTCGCGGCGCCTGCGCCAGCGGCGGCCGTTTTTGCGATACAGGATGAACTGCCTGGTGAGGCTCTCCATGTCGATGATCGCCTCCGGGCTGCCCGTGCTCATCCGCCGCCTCCCTGGTAATGCCGAGTGCCCGATCGCCACAAACCCAGCGCCAGCAGCCAGACCCACAGCGCCGCCACCGGGGTGAGCCAGGCCAGCCAGGCGGGCAGCAGCGGAGGGCCGGGCAGGCCGAGCAGCGCGAGGGTGGGCAGATAGGCCGTGAACGAGACCGGAATCGCGAACCCGAACAGCAGCCGCATGGGGGTGGGGAACACCGACGCCGGTTGCGTCGCCGCGAACGAGCCGCCGTAAGTGAAACTGTTGGTGAGCTCGGAGCCGTCGATCAGATAGAACTGCAATCCGGCGGCGCAGACGAACACCCCGCCGAACAGCGCGATACCGCCGACCAGCGTGAGTGCGAGCAGCGCGGCCGTGGTCGAACTCCAGGCGATGTCGTTGCGTGCCGCACCGGTCACCAGCGCGACGATCGAGACCGAGGCGCGAGCGAACCGGCGCAGGGAGATGTCGCTGGTGATCAATTGCAGCAGCAATGGTTGCGGCCGCAGGTGGTAGGCGTCGAGCTGGCCCATCCGGATCAGCACCGGCAGCGTGTCGAGGTGGCCGAAAAGCACCTGGGCCAGCGCGAAACTCGTGTTGCTCAACCCGAACAGAAGCAGTGCGCCGTCCAGGTCGAGGCCGCCGAGGACGCGTGCGGTGCGGAAGATGAGCCACACCTCGGCCAATTCGACCAGGCCCACCAGAAATGCGCTCAGAAGCTCACTGGCGAACGACAACCGGTAGCTGCGCTGCGCCCGGATCCTGGAGCGCAACACGGCCACGTAGGGCGTCGACCACGACTCGGTGCGCGGGGCAACGATGTCACCCACCCTGCACCTCCAGCCTGCGTCGGCCCGCGACGAGCAGCACGCGTCCGGCGATCGCGGTGACCACCACCCAGAACACTTGGATCCCGACGACCGAGAGTGCTTCCGCGCCGGTGATCCGTCCCGAGAGCACGTCGATCGGAGATTGCAGAATCGACGGGAAAGGCGTGGCCGCCGCGATGGCGCCCAGCCACGATGGGAACATGTGCACCGGCACGAACAGTCCGGCCAGGAACGTGCCCGCGGCGTAGTACAGCACCCGGATGCCGCGGGTTTCCACGACCCAGAATCCGATCAGCACCACGAGGAACCGGCACAGGAACGAGATGACCACCGCCAGCAGGACACTCACCGCTCCGAGCAGGTAGGGACCGGGCGTGACCGGCATCGCCAGCCCGAAGGTGAGCGTGCCCACCAGCACGCTCGGCACTCCGCGCGGCAGGAAAGTGCACGCCGCGCGCCCGAGATCGTCGGCGAGATAACCGCATTGGATGTCGACCGGGCGCAGGAAATCGATGGCGATATCGCCGTTCTTGACCCGATCGTCCAGCGGTCCCAGCGGTCCCATGAACTGCACCGCGCCGAGCAGCCCCTGGGAGAGCCACACGTAGGCGCCGACGCTGCCCCGGTCGTACCCGCCGAAGTCGCCCGCGGCGTCCACCGCCGCGGCGAGGACGGCCGCGCGGACGAACCCGAACACGCAGTTGGTGAACAGCCCCGCGAACATGGCCATTTTGTATTGCCACTGTCTGCGGAATCCGGCGCCCACGAGGGATGTGTAGAGGGCGACGGCGCTGCGAAATCGTTCCCTGACGGCACGCTGTCCGCCCCCCTCCGGTCTGCCGCGCACAAGGAGTTGACTCTACTGGCCGCGGCGTGGAGCGGGAAAGGCTTCGGCGCGTTTTGAAGAAAAGGCCACATCCGGGCTGCGTCGATGTTAGAAACACTCTCACTTCAGATTGTGGAGCGCTCGCGCACGACGAGTAAGGAACGCCGATGACCGTCGCCGAGATGACTGTTTTCGAGGCACTCGAATCGAACGTGCGCGGGTACTGTCGCTGCTGGCCCGCCGTCTTCGACACCGCCAGCGGAGCGTGGTTGCGCGACGAGAACGGCAAGGAGTACTTGGATTTCTTCGCGGGCGCGGGCTCGCTCAACTACGGCCACAACAACCCTGTACTCAAGCGGGCGCTGCTCGACTACATCGCCGGAGACGGCATCACCCACGGGCTGGACATGTCCACCGTCGCCAAGCGGCGGTTGCTGGAAGTGTTGCGCGACAACGTCCTCGCCCCGCGCGGGCTGGATTGGAAAGTCCAGTTCCCCGGGCCGACCGGAGCCAACGCGGTCGAGGCCGCGTTGAAGCTCGCGCGCAAGGTGACCGGGCGGCAGACCGTGCTGAGCTTCACCAACGCTTTCCACGGGATGTCGCTGGGCGCGCTGGCGGTGACCGGGAACGCCGCGAAGCGGTCGGGTGCAGGGGTGTCGCTCGGGCACGCGATGCCGATGCCATACGACGGGTATCTCGGTGTCGCCGACGATCTGCTGTGGATGCGTAAGGCGCTGGACGATCCGTCATCGGGGTTGGACAAGCCTGCGGCGGTGATCGTGGAGACGGTGCAGGGCGAAGGCGGCATCAATGTGGCCCGGGCGTCGTGGTTGCGTGGACTGGCCGAGTTGTGTTCGGCCCGCGGCATTCTGTTGATCGTCGACGACGTGCAGATGGGTTGCGGCCGTACCGGGCCGTTCTTCTCTTTCGAGGTCGCCGGGATCACGCCCGATATCGTGACGTTGTCGAAGTCGATCGGCGGCTACGGTCTGCCGATGGCGTTGGTGTTGTTCCGGCCGGAGCTCGATCAGTGGGCGCCCGGTGAGCACAATGGCACCTTCCGGGGCAACAACGCGGCGTTCGTGACGGGGCGTGTCGCGCTCGAGCACTATTGGTCGGATTCCGCACTGGAACTCGCGACCGTCGCCAAGGGGGAGCGGATCGCCCGAGCCCTGGGCGAATTCGTCTCGACCTTCCCCGGAGTCTCGACGCGGGGACGGGGTTTGGTGCACGGCGTCGTGTTCGAGGACACGTCTCTCGCGGAAAAGGTCGGCCGGGCCGCTTTCGATCGTGGCTTGCTCGTGGAGACGTCCGGTTCGATGGACGAGGTGATCAAATTGATGCCGCCCCTGACGATCGCCGACGACGAGATCGACCACGGCATCCGGCTATTGGCGGCAGCGATGGAAGCGGTGTGCGGATGAAGGCCTTCCGTACGTGTTGCAAAACTATCTCAGCGATGCCCGCGTGGCGGTGAGGAGCGAGTAATCGCGCTGCGACGAAGGCAAAAGAGTCGCGACACTGTACTAATCCGGACGCAACAGTCCGGTGATGTCCTGGTAGCCATGCGAATGCCCTCCTGGCTCGGGAAGAGCAAGACAACCAGCAGCATCTACGACCAGATCGGCGGTCACGCGGCACTCGAGGTCGTCGTGGAAGATTTCTATACCCGCGTGCTCGCCGACGGTGAACTGGCCGGATTCTTCACCGGCACGAACATGTCGCGCTTGAAGGGAAAACAGGTCGAGTTCTTCGCCGCGGCCCTCGGCGGTCCCATCCCGTACACCGGTGCTCCGATGAAGCAGGTGCACCAGGGCCGGGGTATCACCATGCATCACTTCGGCTTGGTGGCGGGGCATCTGGAGGCGTCGCTCACCGCGGCGGGCGTGCCCGCCGATCTGGTCGCCCAGATCCTGGGCGCCATCGCCCCGCTGGCCGACGACATCGCCTCGTCGACCGCGACGATCTAGCCGCCGGGTCCGGTGGCGTGCCCGCTGCCGGTGGCGGGCACGCGGGCTCGGCGACTGCGGTCCGCGCCGAACGCCGTAGTCGCGGCACTTTTCGGGTCATGGCGGCTGCGCACCGCGGTGTGATTCACGCGCGTTCGAAGGCGTCGACTATGTGGCCGACGAGGCCGGGGAACCGGGCCTCGATATCGTTGCGGCGCAGTGATGTCCAGCGCTTGGTGCCTTCGTCTCGCTGGTGGATCAGGCCGGCTTCGCGTAGGACGCGGAAGTGATGGCTGAGCGTCGAGGGCGCGACATCCACGGGAAAGGTGCCGCAAACCCGCTCCGGCCCGGTCCACAGCGTCCGCACGATCGTCATCCTGGTCCGGTCGGACAGCGCGTGCAGGATGTCGAGGAGGTCCAACTCGGCGACGTCGGGGTGCCGCGGTGGTGCCGTGTTCCGTTGCGATCGGGCCATGTGCGAACTCCTTCCCCCTTGGTGAAACCAGGCTACCGTGCTTATTCTATGTTCGACGAACATCGAACATAGAATAAGGGGTCCTCATGCGGGCAGTGCAGCTGACCGGTCCGGCGCCGGATGCCACCACGACGCGGGTCGTCACGACCGACGAGCCGCGCCCGGGTCCGGGCGAGCTGGCGATCGAGGTCGCCTACGCAGGCATCAACTTCATGGATGTCATGGCGCGACGCGGCGACGCGGGATATGCCTCCGGCTGGCCGTACACGCCCGGGCTGGAGGTGGCGGGCCGGGTGCGCGCGCTCGGCGCGGGGGTCGACCGTTTCGCCGTCGGAGACCGCGTCGCCGCGTTGACCCGCGCGGGCGGGCTGGCCGAGGTCGCACTCGCTTCCGCCGACGTGGTCACCGCGGTACCCGCCGCCGTACCGCTACCGGTCGCGGCCGCCGCGCCGCTGGTGCTGTCGACCGCCACGTTGTTGCTGCGCGACGCCGCCCGGCTGCGGCCCGGCGACTCGGTGCTCATGCACTCGGCCAGCGGGGGAGTCGGCCACGCGGTCGCGCGACTGGCGGCCGCCGAGGGCGCGGGCCCGCGGTTGGGCACGGTGGGCAGGCCGGACAAGATCGCAGACGGGCTCGCGGCGGGGTGGGATGTCGTCACCGCGCGCGGCGAGGATGTCGTCGCCGCGGTGCGGGCCGCGGCCCCGGGCGGGGTGGACGTCATCCTCGATCCGACCGGTACCGCGAATCTCGAGCTCGACCTGGAACTGGCCGCGCCCGGTGCGCGAATCGTGCTGTTCGGCAACGCGGCCGGTGGCGCGCCCACGCCGTTGCCGCCGTTGGCCCGGCTCATCGGCGGCAACGTCGCCCTGATCGGGTTCAGCATCAGCCGGCTGCGGGACACGGTGCCGCACAGAGTCGCCGCGGCCCTCGCCGACGGTCTGGACAAGGTCGGTGACGGCGGACTGGAACTGCCGGTGACGGTGGTCGACTCGCTGGACCGGGTCGCTGAAATACACGATCTGCTTGCCGCTGGACGAGGTTCCGGCAAGTACGTCGTCGCGATCGGCGGCGAGTGAGGCTTCGGTGGCCTCGGCTCGGGACACGGACCTAGACGAAGTGCTCGATGTGCGGGAACCCGGCCCAGCCGGGATCACCGGTGTGCACGAACGCAGCGCAGGCCTGCTGCACTTTCATGGTCAGTCGCCGCAGGTCGGCCGGGTCCGCGCCGGCCAGCATCGGCGCCGTGCGCCAGGCCTCGAGACGGCCGAACACGAAGGGTAGGTCGATGCAGTGGCAGGCTCGGAACAGGCTGCCCGGCGGAGACCAGTCGAACCGGAAGGCGAAGGCCGATCGGGTCGGCAGGCCGTCGAGGCCGAAGAACCGTTCGGTCAGCTCCGCAGGCCCGTCGGGGAAGAACGCGCGGGCTTCGTCGCGGGTCGTGCCGACCAGCATCGGCAGGTCATGGGGCAGTCCGCCCACCAGGTCGGCGGACACCCCACCCGCGGCGACCAGTTGGAACGGCGGTGTCACGTCCAGCGGTACGGCCCGCCGCCGGGCCAGCTCTCCCTGCGCGGACAGCAATCGGCCGATCGACACGGCCCGTAGCCGATCCGCCTTCTCGGGGTGCAGGCCGAGTACCTCTAGGAATTGCCGCCCGATCCCGGCGGCCGCGGCCGGGGCGTACGGCCGCGTCCCTGTCGGCGTGCTCTGCAGGATGACCTGCCGGAACAGTCCTACGCCGGCCGGGTGGCGGAGCAGTGCGAGCGCCGACAGCGCCCCGGCCGACTGACCTGCCAGCGTGACGCGTCTCGGGTCGCCGCCGAACGCCGCGATGTTCTCCCGCACCCAGCGCAACGCCGCGACTTGGTCCAGCAAGCCCACATTGGGCGGGCCGTATTCCGGCGCCAAGTACAGGTATCCCAATGCGCCGAGCCGGTAGTTGACCGTGACGACCACCATCCGCCCACGCTCGGCCAACAGGGAGCCGTCGTACCAGGCTTCGGCGCCCGAACCGCTGGAGAACCCGCCGCCGTGCAGCCAGACCAGCACCGGCAGCCCGGTGCCGCCCGGTGTCCAGACATTCAGCGACAGGCAGTCCTCGCTTCTGTCGAGAGCACTGCCCGGCCCCATCACCCGTTCCAGCCGCGAGCGTGGCTGCGGAGACGCCCGACCCGGCCGCCGAGCATCGCGTACCCCGGTCCAGGCGGCAGCGGGCCCCGGCGCGGCGAACCGCGCGGCCCGGCCGAACGGGATGCCGCGAAACGCGGTCACCGACCCGCTGGTGACACCGCGCAATGCCCCGGCGGGGGCGTGTACCAGTTCGTTCATCGCTCAGGCCGCCAGGAAGGCGACCGCCCCGCCACGGGCCTCGGCAGCCCCGACAAAGAATCCACCGGGCAGCTCGCGCACGGTGAAACCGTTGCCGACCACCAGTTTCCGCGCGGCGTCGAGATCGGCGACGGCGACGGCCTGGCCCGCGAGGTAGGGCAGTGCGGGCACCGGCTCCCCGGGCAGGACCGCCTCGAAGTCGGAGACCGCGACGATCTCCATCCGGCCCACTGTCAGCGGCAGGACCGTCAGCGGCGGCTCGGCCAGCGGCTGGACGTCGAGGATGCGGGCGTAGCGGTCGACGGTCGCCGCCCGTTCCGTGTCGTCCACGACGAGCAGCACGCTGTGCAAGTGGGTGGCGCCGTTGGCATGGTCCAAGTAGCGGGGCTGATGGATCAGTTCGGGCGTCAGATGCCGGGCGATGTGGATCAGTCCCTCGGGGGTCAGCGCGCGGTCGAGGTGCACCGCCTCGAACCGCGCGGTCGCCGGGCCGTCGGGGGTGTCAACGTCGCGTTGCAGCGGCAGCACCCCGGACGAGGACAGATCGGCCGCGCGCAGCCGGCGCTCGACCGCTTCGGCGTCCGCGCAGCCGAACGAGCAGCCGTGCAGACCCTCGTATTGTGCGATCAGGGGCCGGATCTGCCACGGATCGACCGAACCGTCCCCGAACAGCCCGAGCAGTTCCAGGTAGGTCGAGCCGAACAGCGCGCACCGGTTGCCCGCACCCATCGGTTTGCGCTCACCACCGGGCCGATCCGAGCCCATGTGCATGGACAGCGGCGTGAGGGTGAAGCCGAGCGCCTCGTATGTTCCGGCGGTGGCATCCATGTCGGTGGTGTAGAGGACGGAGTGGTCGATGCGATCGATGTCGGTCATGCTCAAAGGCTGAGCCGCCGTGGCGCACCGGTTCCAGTCACCGTCGGTCGATTGCGGGATTTCGACATATTGCCGTCAGTAATGGTGGAATCGCTCACCCGGCCACGCAACGGCTCCCGCCCAGACCGAGCACTGAATAGGGCGGAAGTATGTGTCGCGCTCAGCGGCGTGTTCTGGTCAGGGCTGCGCCGACTCGCTTGCTGTTACGGATGACCGGGGCGCTTTCCACGCCGCGGATGCCCGGCAGGTTGCCGATGCCCTGTTCGAGAAAGTCGTAGAGGGCGTCCACATCGCGGCAGGCGGCGAACAGGAGCAGGTTGGTGGGTCCGGTGGTGGCGGCGGCGAAGGCGACGTCGGGATGCGTGGCGATCGCCTCGGCGGCCTGCCGCACCCGTGCCGGGTCGACGGTCAGCCACAGGATCGCCAGCGTCTCGAATCCCAGCAGTACCGGATCGATATCCACGTCGAAGAACAACGCACCGCACTCGCGTAACTGGGCAAGGCGGCGTTTGGCGGTCATCTCGGACCACCCGGTCGCCCGGGCGATGTCGGAGTAACCGACGCGACCGTCCTGCGCGAGGATGGCGAACAATTCCTCGTCGCCCTCCGCAGGCACTGTCGACGCCTGTTGAGACGGGGCCAGGGCGGCGATCTGCTCGGCGGTGAGCGAGTCGGCCCGGCCGTGCCAGCCGGCCGGACCGCCCGCGAAGACGCGCAGCAGGCAGTGCGCGGTGACGCCGGTGACCCGCGGCGTCTTCGGCAACTGCCCGAGCAGCAGGGCATCGCTCTCCCGAGAACTGCGGGTGCGGGTGACGCAGACGATCTGCGTGCCGCCCGAGGTGAGGCAGACCCACGAGGTATCCGGCCGCCGGGCCAGCGCATCGGCGACAGCCACCGCCGCGTCGGGGGTCACCTGGACCCGGACGAACCACTCCACCCACCCCAGTCGCCGGGCGTTCGGCAGGCCGACCACCCGCAGTTGCCCGGTGGCGCGCAGCCTGCGGTACCGCCGTGCGACCGTCTGATCGGACACGCCGAGCACCGCTGCGATGCGGCTGAACGGTGCGCGCCCGTCGATGTGCAGCGCGTGCACGATCGCGCGATCGATGTGGTCCAGGACCGGAGAACTCACCGGCGACAGCGTACTGCGGCCCTCCGCGACCGAATCCTCATCGTGGGCGCGCTCACCCACGGCGATCTTCCGGGCCACCTTCGGCGTGCCGCCGTACTTCCTGGCCGGCTGCTCCGAAGCGGTGCCGCAACTCGGTCGCGAAGTCGTCGGCGAACTCGGCCGGATCGTCGAAATTACGCTCCGGATAGGAAGCCGACCGGGCAATGTTCTTTGGTGTTTGAGCGACGCGCTCGGTGGGTACTACCCCTGTGACCCGTTGTATGTACAGGTCACAGGGGTTGTTGCGCCCCCGGCAGGAATCGAACCTGCGACCTAGGGATTAGAAGGCCCTTGCTCTATCCAACTGAGCTACGGAGGCAGCGGGTTCTACGATGGCCGACATTGGCCGTGCTGTCCAGCGAGTCGATTATAGCGAGCGTCCAGGTGGCCGGATTCTTAGCGTTAGCAACGTTTCAGCCATCCCGAACAATAGGTGACGCGCCGTGGTGATCGGGGCCAAGGATATCGGTACAAACCCGACCGGGCCACGGAATACTCGCCGAACTACGCTCAGTCGTATGTCCTCCGCCCCCACCTCGTCCGCCGCTCCCCGAGTCGAGGCCGCTCGGTCGGGGGCGACGTTCGGCACGATCACCGCGCTGGCCGGCGCCACCGCGGCCGTGGTCGCGGCGCTGGTGGTGGGGTTGTCGGCGGCGCAGGCACTGAGCCTGCTCGGCATCCCCGACCCGGGTGCGGCGACCACCTACGGACTGCCCGCGGTCCGGGCGCTCGCCGACCTGTCGGCCGCGCTGACAGTCGGCTCGCTGTTGTTCGCGGCCTTCCTGGTGCCGCCGCAGTCGAACGGGCTGCTGGACGTCGGCGGGTATCGCGCGGTGCGCAGGGCGTCGAATTTCGCGGTGGTCTGGGCGTGTTGCGCGGCGCTGCTGGTGCCGCTGACGGTTTCGGACACCACCGGACGGCCGGTGGGGGATGTTCTGCGCCCGCAGGAACTGTGGCAGGCGATCGATCGGGTCGAGTTGGCCGGAGCTTGGCGGACGACCGTCGTTTTCGCCCTGATCGTCGCCGTGGGCTGCCGCCTCGCGTTGCGCTGGGGCTGGACTCCGGTCCTGCTCGGGGCCGCGATCGCCACCATGATGCCGCTGGCGTTGACCGGCCATTCCTCCTCGGGCGGGTCGCACGACGTGGCGACCAACAGCCTGATCCTGCATCTGATCTCGTCCGCCGTCTGGGTCGGCGGCCTGTTCGCGGTGCTCGCGCATGCCCTGCGCGGCGGTGCGCACACCGACGTCGCGGCCCGGCGTTTCTCGTCGACCGCCACAGTCGCCTTCGCCGTGATCGCGGTCAGCGGCGTGATCAACTCCTGGGTCCGCGTGCCGGTGGACGAACTGCTCTCCAGCACCTACGGCAGGCTGGTGCTGGCCAAGGCCGCCGCGCTGGCGGTGCTCGGTGTGTTCGGTTACCTGCAGCGCCGCGCCTCGTTGCCCGCCTTGGCGGCCGATCCCGGCGACCGGTCGGCCCTGGTGCGGTACGCGGGCGTCGAAGTATTGATCTTCGCCGCGACCATCGGCCTCGCGGTCGGGCTCGGCCGTACGCCGCCGCCACCGCCGGATTCCGTTCCGACGCCGGTCGAAGTGGAGCTGGGCTACAACCTGGCCGGGCCGCCCACATTCGCCCGCCTGGTGTTCGACTGGCGGTTCGATCTGATCTTCGGAACGCTGTCCATCGTGCTCGCGGTGCTGTACCTGCTCGGCGTGCGGCGGCTGCGAGCGCGGGGTGACGCGTGGCCGGCCGGGCGGACGTTCGCCTGGCTGTCCGGTTGTGTGGTGCTGCTCGTCGCCACCTCTTCCGGCGTCGGCCGGTACTCCCCCGCGATGTTCAGCGTGCATATGGGAGCCCATATGGCGCTGTCCATGCTCGCGCCGATCCTGTTGGCGCTCGGTGGCGCGGTGACGCTGGCGCTGCGCGCGCTGCCCCCGGCAGGCCGCGGTGGCGTGCCGGGGCCGCGGGAATGGCTACTGGCCGCGGTGCACAACCCGGTCTCGCGTTTCCTGACTCACCCGATCGTGGCGTCGGCGATCTTCGTCGGCGGCTTCTACGCGCTGTACCTGGGCGGCATCTTCGACGCCTACGCCGACTCGCACGCGGCGCACCTGCTGATGAACGTGCACTTCCTGCTCAGCGGTTACCTGTTCTACTGGGTGGTGATCGGCATCGATCCCAAGCCGAGGCAGGTGGAGCCGTTGACCAAGCTCGCCATGGTGTTCGGCTCGCTGCCGTTCCACGCCTTCTTCGGCATCGCGCTGATGAGCATGACCACGGTGCTCGGCGGCTGGTTCTACCACGGCCTCGGTCTCGGCTGGAACGGCGATCTGCTCGGCGACCAGCGCACCGGCGGCAGCCTCGCGTGGGCGAGCGGTGAGGTCCCCCTGGTGGTGGTGATGCTGGCTTTGCTGATCCAATGGTCGCGCAGCGATCAGCGACTCGCGCAGCGCACCGATCGAGCCGCCGAACGCGACAACGACGCCGCACTCGCCGCACACAACGCGATGTTCGCCGAACTGGCCAAGCGAGATGGAGAAGTGCGTAAGTGAGTGAACGCGCCACCACGGTCTCCCCACACAGACCGGCCGGGCGGGTGGAACGGTCGGACGTGCGATCCGCACGCAAGCGGCTGGCGGGGCAGATCCGTAAGACGCCGGTCTTCCACACCTCCATCGCGAGCCCGTCCGGTCCCGTCCCGGTGACGATCAAGCTCGAGCACCTCCAGCACGGCGGGACGTTCAAAGTACGCGGCAGCCTCAACGCGCTGCTCGAGTCGGGCACCGGGGTCGATCAGGTGGTGATCGCCTCCGGCGGCAACGCGGGTATCGCGGCGGCGCTGGCCGCGGCGCGGCTCGGAAAATCCTGCACCGTCGTCGTCCCGGAGACGGCGCCGCACACCAAGGTCGCTGCGATGTGGTCGCACGGCGCGGAGGTGCTCTGGCACGGCACCTGCTACGCCGAGGCCTTGCAGCACGCGACCGAGCTGGCCACCGAACGGGGCGCGCTGCTGCTGCACGGCTACGACCTGCCCGCGGTGGTCGCGGGCATCGGTGTGGTGGGGCTGGAACTCGAGGAGCAGGTACGTGGTCGGCCGCCGGTGCTGGCCGCGGTGGGCGGTGGCGGACTGGTCGCGGGCATCGCGGCCGCGGTCGGGCGGCGTCAGCGGGTGATCGGGGTGGAACCCGACGGCGCCGCGATCCTGCGCGCGGCGTTGGCGGCCGAGCGTCCGGTGGACATTGTCGGGTCCGGGATCACCGTCGACTCGCTGGGGCCGACCCGTATCGGTGACATCGCACTCGACGTCGCCCGCCGCCACGGCGTGCGCTCGGTGCTGGTCAGCGACGACGCGATCAGCGCGGCGCGGGAATATCTGTGGCGCGAGTTCCGCATCCTGGTGGAAGTGTCCGGCGCCACGGCGCTGGCCGCCGTGCACAGCGGCGTCTACGTTCCCGCGCCGGACGAGCGACCGGTGGTGGTCCTCTGCGGCGCCAATACCGACGTGGCGGTGTTCTGACCACGCGGGCGTGAAAGCTCGGTCTTCACATTTCGGGAAGTTGTGCACATTCCTGGATCGGATCGCTCGGGTCCGCGAAATCGGCGCACGCTGGAAGTGCCTCCTGGAGGGGGAGGACATTCCGGGCGGTTCCGGATCCGAATGTGAAGGGGCGTAGCTATGTACGAGGCGAATGCGACCGTGATCGGAACGATCGCCACCCATCCGGTCAAGCGTGATCTGACCAATGGCGAGCAGGTGGTCACCTTCCGGTTGGCGAGCAATTCCCGCCGATTGGACCAGACGTCGGGGCAATGGGTGGACAACGGCACCCTCTATCTCACCGTCAGCTGCTGGCGCAGGCTGGTGGCAGGTGTCGACGCGTCACTGCGGCGCGGCGATCCGATCATCGCCTACGGCCAGCTGCGCTCCCACGAGTACCGGAGCAAGGACGGTGTGGAGCGACGGGATCTGGAGATGCGCGCCACCGCGGTCGGACCGGACCTGTCCCGCTGTGTCGCGCACCTGACGCGGCTGTCCGACCTGCCGCCACGGAATACTTCCGCGATCGCGAACGCTGAAGGTCAGGTGCCGGTGGGCGACGCGCCGGGGGAGAATATCGTTGCCGCCGATTCGGCACCGCCGCGCGGCAGCGCGCCCGAGCCGGTCGACGCTTGATCGCATGGCCGGTTTTCGTCCCGGCGGCAGGTAGCTCTGCTTCGTCCCCCCATCTCTCGCACCGATAGGCTTCACACTTATGGCTGAGTTCATCTACCAAATGAAGAAGGTTCGCAAGGCGCACGGCGACAAAGTCGTGCTCGACGATGTCACCTTGAACTTCCTTCCCGGCGCCAAGATCGGCGTCGTCGGCCCGAACGGCGCGGGTAAATCCAGCGTGCTGAAGATCATGGCCGGACTGGACCAGCCGAACAACGGTGACGCGTTCCTCGCCGCAGGCGCCACCGTCGGGATCCTCCAGCAGGAGCCGCCGCTCAACGAGGAGAAGACCGTCCGCGGCAACGTCGAGGAGGGCATGGGCGAGATCAAGGTGAAGCTGGATCGCTTCAACGAGATCGCCGAGCTGATGGCCACCGACTACTCCGACGAGCTCATGGAGGAGATGGGCAAGCTGCAGGAGGACCTGGATCACGCCGACGCGTGGGACCTGGACTCCCAGCTCGAGCAGGCGATGGACGCGCTGCGCTGCCCGCCGCCGGACGAGCCGGTCACCAACCTCTCCGGTGGTGAGCGCCGCCGCGTGGCGCTGTGCAAGTTGCTGCTGAGCAAGCCCGACCTGCTGCTGCTCGACGAGCCGACCAACCACCTGGACGCCGAGAGCGTGAACTGGCTCGAACAGCACCTGGCGCAGTACCAGGGCGCCGTGCTCGCGGTCACCCACGACCGGTACTTCCTGGACAACGTCGCCCAGTGGATTCTGGAGCTGGACCGCGGCCGCGCCTACCCGTACGAGGGCAACTACTCCACCTACCTCGAGAAGAAGGCCGAGCGGCTCGAGGTGCAGGGCAAGAAGGACCAGAAGCTGCAGAAGCGGCTCAAGGAAGAACTCGCCTGGGTCCGTTCCGGCGCCAAGGCCAGGCAGGCCAAGAACAAGGCTCGCCTCGGCCGGTACGAGGAGATGGCGGCCGAGGCCGAGAAGATGCGGAAGCTCGACTTCGAGGAGATCCAGATTCCCGCGGGCCCGCGCCTGGGCAACGTGGTGGTCGAGGTCGAGCACTTGGACAAGGGCTTCGGCGACCGTCAGCTGATCAAGGACCTGTCGTTCACCCTGCCGCGTAACGGCATCGTCGGCGTGATCGGGCCCAACGGCGTCGGTAAGACCACGTTGTTCAAGACCATCGTCGGGCTCGAGTCGCCGGACAGCGGCGAGGTGAAGGTCGGCGAGACGGTCAAGCTGAGCTACGTCGACCAGAATCGCGCGGGCATCGACCCCAAGAAGACGGTTTGGCAGGTGGTCTCCGACGGCCTCGACTACATCGAGGTCGGCCAGCAGGAGATGCCGTCGCGCGCCTACGTGAGCGCGTTCGGCTTCAAGGGCCCCGACCAGCAGAAGCCCGCGGGCGTTCTGTCCGGCGGTGAACGCAACCGGCTGAACCTGGCGATGACGCTCAAACAGGGCGGCAACCTGATCCTGCTGGACGAGCCGACCAACGACCTCGACGTCGAGACCCTCGGCTCGCTGGAGAACGCGCTGGAGAAGTTCCCCGGCTGCGCCGTGGTCATCTCGCACGACCGCTGGTTCCTGGACCGCACCTGTACCCACATCCTCGCGTGGGAGGGCGACTCCGACAACGAGGCCAAGTGGTTCTGGTTCGAGGGCAACTTCGAAGCGTACGAAGCCAACAAGGTCGAGCGGCTCGGCCCGGAAGCGGCCCGCCCGCACCGGGTTACGCACCGCAAACTCACCCGCGGCTGAGTTCGTCGGCGTAGGGCGGGTGCACGGTGCGGCCGCACCCGCCCTACGTGCCGCACTGCCTGGATGCTGTGGCCGGGCGAGGACGACACCGTCGCGAAAGCCCGGATTTCGGCGGACCCCACGGTTCGGCTTCGGGCGGCGCAGGACCTCGCCTGTGGAAGGCCCCGGTTGGCGGTGGTTGCTAGGAGCGCTGGGGGCCATAGGGGGCAAGACAGGGACATGGGACGCATATGTTCCCGGGGTGGGTCACTCGGACGCAGTTCGCACTGCGCTGCGTAAACCTTGTTCGGCCTGGCCGGTGAGCGGGGAAGGGCTCCGACTGTTCGATATACGTCCGGGGCACTTTCACCGCCGCTGGATCTGGTGTCGGCGAGGTTTCTCCTTGCCAGGGTGCTCGCCTGCCGGGTACGGGCGCGTGCGCGCTGCCTGGCGTTTGCTGGTGTGCCATGCGGGGGCGGTTGAGCCGGAGTTCGGGTCGAGAGCGGGGGGCGACGGCCGCGGTGGGGTGGCGCGAAAAGTCTTTCCGGGGAACGCGGAACAGGAGTGACACCTACCCGCGCGTAGCTCGCTAGGGTGGGAGTCGTGAATGCGCAGGCGCAGTTCGAGCAATCGGTGGCTTCGACCGCCGACGCGGTGGTCGAGCTGACCCGAGGTACCGGTGCGGCGTCGCTGCCGCCACGGATACGACCTGTCGCGCTCACCTGACGTTCGCGGGTCCGACTTCTGTGCTGTGCCCGAGGTTGTCGCGTGTGATCTCGGCACACGAGCGGCGAACTCCGCCGTCGTGGTGAACCACCGGATGTGAAAAGGGAATTCACCCACGCGTCATCGGCGCACAGTTACTCTCGGACCGGCGTCACTTTGTTACGGAACCGATATCCGAGGGAGTTGGCGAAAAATGACCGTCTCGTCCGAATTGTCCAGCGCGGCGTGGGCCGCGGGTTTGCCGCAGTCACTGCGCGGCGAACTCGCGACGCTCGAGGAGGCGTACTTCCGCCACGTCGACGCGGGCGATGTGGACTGTGCGATCACCGGCATCACCCAGATCTTCCGAAGGCACTTGGAGTTGGCGGTGACGCGCCGCCCCGGTCGCGCACTGGTGCGGGTGTACCACCCGGACGACGGCTCCGGAATCGGTGCGGCGGTGCAGATCGTCACCGATGACATGGCGCTGCTGGTCGAGTCGATCAGCTCGTCGCTGAGCCGGATCGGCGTCAGTGTCAGCGAGATCATCCACCCGATCTTCGAGGTCGAGCGGGACGAGGAGGGGCGGCTGACGCACGCCGCCGCGCACGAGGTGGACGGCACCGGCGGGGCGGGACTGCGGGAGTCCTGGATGCACGTGCAATTGCACCCGTCGACCAGTGCGGCGCTGCTGGCCAAGGTCGAATCCGCGGTGCCGGACGTGGTGGACGACGTGCGTCAGGTGATCGGCGATACCGAGGCCATCGAAGACGTGCAGAGCAGACTGGCCGACGATCTCGAATCGGCCGCGCAATCCGGGTCCGCGCCGTTCCAGCCGACCGAACTGACCGACACCGCTCACTTGCTGCGCTGGCTGGCCGGGGGGAACTTCACCCTGCTCGGCTACGCGCGCTACCGACTGAGCACCGACCAGGGCCGCGAGATGTCCACCGTCGTGCCCGACACCTGCCTCGGCGTGCTGCGGCCCGACGTGGGCACCGACTTCCACGTGCCGGTCAACGGCGGTGACCGTCCGCTGCTCACGCTGACCCAGGGGCTGGTCCCCGCCACCGTGCATCGTGCGGTGTATCCCTATTTCGTCGGTGTCGCCGATTTCGACGCCGACGGAACCATCGTCGGTGAACACTTGTTCATCGGCGTCTTCACCGTCACCGCCGTGCACGAGAACGTTCTGGACATCCCGGTGATCGAACGCCGGGTCCGTTCGGCGATCGAGGAGAGCGGATTCGACCTGGACTCGTTCTCCGGTCAGGCCATGCTCGAGGTCATCCAGTCCTTCCCCCGCACCGAGCTGTTCTCCGCCGACAGCGAGACGCTGCGCCGCACCGCCACCGCCGTGCTGAGCGTCGGCCTGCGGCGCCAGGTGCGTCTGTTCCTGCGCGCGGACACCTACGGTCGCTATGTCGCCTGCCTGGTCTACCTGCCGCGGGACCGGTACACCACCAGCGCTCGGCTCGAGATGCAGGAGATCCTGGTCCGCGAACTGGGTGGCGTGTCCATCGACTACTCCGCGCGGGTGGGCGAAAGCGAGTTGGCGCGAGTGTATTTCACCGTGCGCATGCCGGAGGCCGAGCTCGGTGTCCCGCGTCGTACGCCGCCCGGCGCCGATACCTCCGAGCCCACCAGGCTGCGCTTGCAGAACATGCTCGCCGAGGCCACCCGCACCTGGGAGGACCGGCTGAACGACGAGGTGAGCACGTCGACGGTGCTCGATCCCGCGGTGGTGCAGCGATACGCGGAGGCCTTCCCCGAGGGTTACAAACAGGATTTCGCCGCGGCCCGCGCGCTGCGGGACATCGTGCGCCTGGAACATTTGCGAGACGGCGTCATCGATCAATATCTGTACCGGAAGCCGGATTCGGCGCCGGGCTCGTGGCGTTTCACGCTCTACGTCGGTGGTAGCGGCATCTCCTTGAGCCAAGTGCTTCCGCTGTTGCAGAGCCTCGGTGTGGAGGTGGTCGACGAGCGGCCGTACCAGATCGCGCTGGAGGCGGCGGCGGACGGCACCGGCGGTGAGCGGTGGATCTACGACTTCGGCCTGCTGGCCCGCCCGGAGCTGCTGCGCAGTTCGCTCGATCGCGATCTGGACGCCGAACTGCTCGAGTCCTCCAAACGCGCCGACGTGCTGGAGGCGGAGGTGCGCGGGCTGCGGGAACGGTTCGTGGAAGCCTTCGCGGCCATGTGGTACGGCCGCGCGGAGGCGGACGGGATGAACGAGCTCGTGCTGCGTGCCCGGTTGCCCTGGCGGGCCGTGTCGATCCTGCGCACCTACGCGAAGTACTTGCAGCAGGCGGGTTTTCCGTATAGTCAGGCCAACATCTGCCGTGTGCTGCTCACCTATCCGGATATCGCGCGCCTGTTCGTCGACCTGTTCGCCGCGCGCTTCGACCCCGACACCGTCTCCGCCGAGCACGCCGCGGAACTGGAGACCCAGGTGCGCGGGCGGATCGACGAGGTGGTCAGCCTGGACGCGGACCGCATCCTGCGCGCGATCCTCGGCCTGGTCAAAGCGACGCTGCGGACGAACTTCTACGTGACCGACGCGGAAGGCAAACCGCGCGACTTCGTGTCGGTGAAGGTCGAGCCACGGGAGATCGCCGAATTGCCCAAGCCGAAGCCGCAGTTCGAGATCTTCGTGTACTCGCCGCGGGTGGAAGGCGTGCACCTGCGCTTCGGCTCGGTCGCGCGTGGCGGTTTGCGGTGGTCGGATCGTTTGGAGGATTTCCGCACGGAGATCTTGGGCCTGGTGAAGGCGCAGGCGGTGAAGAACGCGGTCATCGTGCCGGTCGGCGCGAAGGGCGGTTTCGTGGTCAAGCAACCGCCCGCGGCCACCGGCGATCCGGTAGCGGACCGGCAGGCGCTGGGCGCCGAGGGCGTGGCTTGCTATCGCACGTTCATCTCGGGCCTGCTGGATGTCACCGACAACGTGGATCGCGCGAGCGGGGAGGTGCTTCCGCCCGCTCGGGTCGTGCGGCGTGACGGTGACGACACCTATCTGGTCGTTGCGGCCGACAAGGGCACCGCGACGTTCTCGGATATCGCCAACGACGTGGCTCAGAGCTACGGCTTTTGGTTGGGTGATGCGTTCGCTTCCGGTGGTTCGGCGGGTTATGACCACAAGGCGATGGGCATCACCGCCAAGGGTGCGTGGGAGAGTGTGAAGCGGCATTTCCGTGAGATGGAGATCGATACCCAGACCCAGGATTTCACGGTGGTCGGTGTCGGTGACATGAGTGGTGATGTGTTCGGCAATGGCATGTTGTTGTCCGAGCACATTCGTCTGGTGGCCGCGTTCGACCACCGCCACATCTTCCTCGACCCCGACCCGGACGCGGCGCGTTCGTACCGGGAGCGGCAGCGGATGTTCGCGTTGCCCAGGTCGTCGTGGGCGGATTACGACACGTCGCTGATCAGTCCCGGTGGCGGTGTGTGGGATCGCACCGTGAAGGCCGTGCCGATCAGCCCGCAGGCCAGGGCGGCTCTCGGCCTGGGCGACGACGTCGTATCGCTGTCGCCGCCGGATCTGGTTCGCGCGATCCTGCTCGCTCCGGTGGATCTGTTGTGGAACGGCGGTATCGGCACCTACATCAAGGCGAGCACCGAGACCAACGCCGAGGTGGGCGACAAGTCCAACGACGCGGTCCGGGTCAACGGGGATCAGTTGCGGGTCAAGGTGATCGGCGAGGGCGGCAATCTCGGCGCCACGGCCCTCGGCCGCATCGAGTTCAACCGCAACGGCGGCAAGATCAACACCGACGCGCTGGACAACTCGGCGGGCGTGGACTGCTCCGACCACGAGGTCAACATCAAGATCCTGCTCGACGCCGTGGTCTCCGGCGGTCAGCTGCCGCCGGACGAGCGCAACCCGCTACTGGCCTCCATGACCGACGAGGTCGCCCAGATGGTTCTGCAGGACAATGTGGCGCAGAACTTCCTCATGGGCATCTCGCGCACCGAGGCGCCGCAGATGCTCAGCGTGCAGACGCGGCTCATCGAGGAACTCGAACAGCGTCGCGGCCTGGACCGCGAACTCGAGGCGCTGCCCTCGGACCAGGAGATGAAGCACAGGCTGGAGGAGAACGCCGCACTGGCCTCGCCCGAGCTGGCCAATCTCATGGCGCACGTGAAGCTCTCGCTCAAGGCCGATCTGCTCGATTCCGACCTGCCCGACAGTCAATACTTCGCCGCGCGGCTGCCGGAGTACTTCCCCACGCCGCTGCGCGACCGGTTCGGAGCGGCGATCAAACGCCACCGGCTGCGCCGGGAGATCGTCACCACCATGATCGTCAACGAGATGGTGGACTACGGCGGCATCACCTACGCGCACCGGTTGAACGAAGAGGTCGGCGCCACCACCACCGACGCGGTGCGCGCCTTCGCCGCGGCGAGCGGAATCTTCGACCTGGACGAACGATGGGCGCGAATCCGCGCCTGTGACGCGCCGACCCCGGTGCGCGACCTGCTCGAACTGGAGACGAAGCGGACCCTCGACCGGGCGTCCCGGTGGCTGCTGAGCAATCGCCCGCAGCCGATCGCGGTGGGCTCCGAGATCAGCCGGTACCGGGCCGACGTGCGGGAACTCGCCCCCAAGGTGCCGGGATGGCTGCGCGGGCACCACGTGTTCTCGCTCACCGACCGGTCCGCCGAGTTGATCGCTCGCGGTGCGCCGACCGACCTCGCCACCGAGGTGTTCGGTCTGCTCCACCTCTTCCCGCTGCTGGACATCGTGGACATCGCCGACATCACCGACCGGGACGGTGACGAGGTCGGGTCGCTGTACTACGCGCTCAACGACCATCTCAAGATCGACTGGCTGCTGCAGGCGGTCAGCCACCTCGAACGCGGCGACCGCTGGCACGCGCTGGCGCGGCTCGCGCTGCGCGACGACATGTACGGGTCGCTGCGCTCGCTCACACTCGACGTGCTCTCCGGCGGCGACCCCGAGGAGACGGCGGACGAGAAGATTGCATACTGGGAGTCGAAGAATCAGTCCCGCCTCGGCAGAGCCAGGGCGGCGCTGTCGGAATTGTTCGAGTCCGGAACCCACGATCTCGCCACGTTGTCGGTTGCAGCGCGGCAAGTGCGGAGCATGGTGAGCGGGGTGGGCGCTCAATCGGAGGTACCACGTTGACGAGTTCGGTGAGCGGCAGCGGGAAGGCCGCGGGCAGCCTGGTGCTGCCCAAGCGGTTCCACGCCAAGGTGGATGTCAGGTGGTCGGACATGGACGTGTTCCAGCACGTCAACCATGCCCGGATGGTGACGCTGCTGGAAGAGGCGCGCATTCCGTGGCTGTTCGAGGACGGCCGCCCGACCGCACCGCTGCGCGAGGGGTGCGTCCTCGCCGATCTGCGTGTCCGCTATCGCGGTCAATTGCGGCACGAGGACACGCCGCTGGACATCGCCATGTGGATCGAGCAGCTGCGCGCGGTCGACTTCACCATCGGCTACGAGGTGCGGGCGGCGGGCGCGCTGCCCGACTCGCCCGCGGCCGTGGTGGCGTCCACGCAGATCGCGGCGTTCGACATGCGGGCGCAGCGGTTGCGCAGGCTCACCGACGCCGAGCGTGATTACCTGTCCGAATGGATGGACTGAGCGACCGCGACTGTGGTGGCGGAGTGCTGACGGCGGAGCGGCCGTGATGGCGGAACAACGAGTGCTGCATGTGCCCGATCCGGCGGAGCGGGAGAATCTCGCGACGTTCCTGACCAGGGCCGTGCGGCTGGACCCCGGGGCGGTGGTGCGCCTGCGCCGCCGCGGGGAGAAATACGTTTCGGCCTGGGTGGCGACGGGTTTCGAAGCGCTGGCGATGCGCACCGTGGTCGCCGAACTCGGCGTCGACGACGTGACGGTCGGCGCCGATCTCGTGCTGGCCGGTTCGGCCGGTGGCGGTCCGATCGACCTCGGATATTCGATGGACTCCGCGTGGCGCGGCGCGCTGCCACCCATCGACGGTTTCGTACACGTCGACGACGTGCCCGCACGCACCCTGGTCGAGCTCGCCGAGCAGGGTGCGCAGCTGGCGAAGGAACACGGCAGCGGCCACGGTCCGCCCGCCTCGTTGCTGGATCAGGCGGTGCTGACCGTGTCCGGCGCGGGCACCCGGGTGCAGGTGCCGATGCGTGTCGTCTTCGCGCTCACGGCGATGGATTTCATCCCGCACTCGGGGGAGAAGGCCGACCCACGCCGTATCCCAGCCGCCGAGATCGTCCGTGTCCGCGCGACCAGAACCTGGCTGCGGCTCGACGCTCGCTACGGCTCGGTCGCGCGTCGGCTCGGCGGTGGAATTCCTCTGCTACCGCGTTGATCGCGTCGTTCGATGGTCGTCGCCGGGTGACGATGACGGCCTACCGGGGGGCGGCATCGAAAATACGCACATCTCTAGTTCTTTCGCTGCCGCTGGATCGATGCCAACGCGGGCTGCGGACTGTAAACCCGAGTAGCACAGGAGCGCTCGGATGCGATCGATGGGACAGGCGGCGCCGTCGGCAGGAGGGGACGGCGCCGCCTCCTGCTGCGGGCACGGT
Organism: Nocardia sp. NPDC051900; assembly: GCF_044452545.1. Taxonomy (NCBI): domain Bacteria; kingdom Bacillati; phylum Actinomycetota; class Actinomycetes; order Mycobacteriales; family Nocardiaceae; genus Nocardia; species Nocardia sp. NPDC051900. The sequence continues at coordinate 223,824 of NZ_JBITBU010000011.1, forward strand.
GCCGCTCAAGAGACGCCGATGTAGCGGAGGACTGCCGTTGTCGCGGCTGCGGCGAGAATGACCAGCAGAATGGGGCGTCGGAACCACGCGACCAGTCCACCCGCGAAAACGCCTGCGGGCACGGCGAATCCGAGGTCTGCGGTGCCCAGCGGCAAGGTGGTGACGGCCACGAGCGCGGTGAGCAATACGACGGCGCCGATCTCCAGCAGCCACACCACACGTTCGGGAAGGCGCACTCGGTCGCGGAGTGCGGGTCCGGCCCAGCGGAACGCATAGGTGCCCGCGGCGAGAGCGACGACTCCGGCGGCCAGCATCACGCCGCTCCCCGCGCGGTCGCTGATAGAGGCTTTTGCCGCGCCGCGACCAGCACCCCGGACAGGGCGAGCAGCACCGGCAGCCCCGTGGGCAGGAAAGGAGCGCTGACCAGGGCGATCGCGGTGCCGACACCCACCGCGGCGAGGGTGGTCCGGTCACGCAGCGCGGGCAACACCAGCGCTAGCAGGACCGCGGGGAACACCGCATCGAGTCCGAGCGCTGAGGTGTCGGTGACCACCGATCCGATCAGCGCTCCGACGGCGGCGCCGCCGGGCCAGGCGAGCAGCACCCCAGCGCCGGTGATCCAGTAGGCCGCCCGTCTGCGTGGCGCGTCGGGCTGCGCGATGGTCATCGCGACGGACTCGTCGTTCATCAGATGAACGCCGAGCGAGCGGCGCCAGCCCGTGCCGACCGCGTCGGGAACCGACAGCCCGTACGGAACATGCCGCGCGTTCACCAGCAGTCCCGCCAGCACCGCCGCGATCGGGTTGCCGCCGGCGGCAACGATCCCGAGAAACAGGAACTCCGAGCTCCCCGCCAGCACCACGCACCCGAGTAGCACCGGCAGCCAGACCGGAAAGCCCGCCGCGACCGCGGTCGCCCCGTAGGAAATCCCGATCACACCGACGGCGAGGCACACCGCACCGATCCCGAGCAGCGCATTCCGATCGAGTGTTCGCCATATCGAACGCATGTAGTTTATAGTGAACATAACGCCGCACTTCGTCAACATGGTTTCCCGGCGAGAGCTCCGAAGGACACGCGCTGCGAACATGTCCGCACCGCAACCATCCAGCACTCCAGCGCAACCACAACACCACGACCCCACGGCATAATCGCGGCACACGCGGCGCCGAAGGCGCTGCAAAACAAGCAGAGGTGGGAATGACGCAGCAGGACGCGACGACAACACCACAGGCGGTGATCGCCGCCGCGCTGCGCCGCGAGCGCACCAGGGCCGGACTCTCGCTGAGTGAGGTCGCCGGCCGGGCGGGTATCGCGAAATCCACTCTGTCGCAATTGGAATCGGGAACCGGGAATCCGAGCCTGGAGACTTTGTGGGCGTTGTGCGTCGCCCTGGACATGCCGTTCTCCCGATTGCTCGACCCGCCGCGCCCGAACGTGCACGTCATTCGCGCCGGTGAGGGGCCGGTGGTGGCGGCTGAGCAGTCGGAGTACCGGGCGACGCTGCTGGCGGCCGGGCCCGCCAATTCCCGCCGCGACCTGTTCCGCATCACCGCGGAACCGGGGCATGCGCGGCGATCGGATCCGCATAGCGTCGGTGTGGTCGAGCACGTCCTGCTCGCCGAAGGGCGCGCACTGGTCGGCCCCGTCGACGCGCCCGTCGAACTACACCCGGGCGACTACATCGCGTACCCGGGTGACCAACCGCACGTGTTCGAGGCACTGGCGTCGCCGACCTGGGCGACGCTGGTGGTGGAGTACACCTGATCGGTCAGGCGGCGCCTTCGTCGAGATACTGCAACCACACGGGGTCGAGTTCGGCGGTAGTGGACAGCAGGCGCCAGTGCGGGCCCTTCGGGGAGACCAGCGGGGCACGCAGCGTCCAGCCCAGCTCGCTGAGCAGTTTGTCGGCTTTGCGATGGTTGCACGGCGCGCAGCTGGCGACGCAGTTCTCCCAGGAATGTTCCCCGCCGCGGCTGCGCGGGATGACGTGGTCGATGGTCTCGGCCTTGCCGCCGCAATAGCCGCAGCGGTAGCGATCCCGGTGCATGAGCGCGGCGCGGGTCATCGGCACCCTGGCGCGATACGGAACGTGCACGTAGGTGCGCAGGCGGATCACCGAGGGAATCGCCACCGACGTATCGGCGGAGTGCACTACCGGCCCTTCGTCGTTGTGGTGAACGGCGTCGGCCTTATCGCAGATGAGGAGGACGATCGCGCGGCGCGCGGACAATGCGGTGAGCGGCTCGTAGGTGGCGTTCAACAGCAACACCCTGGTCTTGAGCCAGTTCGTGCCCTCGGCGGGCGGGGCGGTCGGGCGGGGGCCGTGGTCGTGATGGCCACGATGTCCACCCGGATATCGTTCGGACAAGATGTGCAGCGGAGTAGCCCCCGACCCACAATTGTGGACGTCGGCGGGCTGGAGTTGTCGGTGCGCTCGCGCCTCATGTGATCGGGCGCCGTGCCGCTGCTTCATCTCGACCTCGATTTCATGATTGGCAGGATCATGTGGTATCTGCAAAGCAGAGACTGTCCCCCAGTTGACCATGGAATGTCGGGCATTGCACGGTGATTTTCAACAATGTCCGGTTAACTGTGGCTGAAGTGCCATTCCGGCGCGATGTTCCGGTTGCCGATCGGCGGCGCAAGGGCGGTACGGCGGCGGTGCCCGGGCGCGGGCACAATGGACAGCGGCGCATCCGGTGAAGCGAGAGGGTCTATGACTTCGGGCGAGCAAACGGCGACGTCGTTCTACGAGGCGGTCGGTGGGGCGGAGACGTTCCGGCGGCTCGTCGCGACGTTCTATCGCGAGGTGGCCGCCGACGAGGTGCTGCGCCCGCTGTATCCGGAGGAGGATCTCGGTCCGGCGGAGCGTCGTTTGCGGATGTTCCTGGAGCAGTATTGGGGCGGTCCGCGCACTTACTCCGACGAGCGCGGCCATCCTCGCTTGCGCATGCGGCACATGCCGTTCACCATCGGACCGATCGAGCGGGACGCGTGGCTGCGGTGCATGCGTATCGCGGTCGCCGAGATCGAGCCGGAAACGCTCGACGACGAGCACCGTAAGGCGCTGCTCGACTACCTGGAAATGGCTGCCAACTCGTTGGTGAACGCCCCGTTCTGACCACGGCGCAGCACCGCGGCGTTGGTGTGTTTTCTACCGCGTTGTGGTGGCGAAACATTCGCTGGTGAACAGCGGGTGACGTGACGGTTGCGCGCGAGAGGCGGAGCGGAGCAGCCTTTTTCGCCTGTGCGGGTGGCAGTGCTGGGCATTTGCCCGCCATTCGAAACTGTGTGCCGGGAGAAGGCTTTCGCCTCGAAACTTTGGCACTATTGCGGATGTGAGTGATGCACCAGCCTTAACGGCGCCGGTGGATCGCACCACGCAGTCGTGGTGGCGGTCGGCCGTGTTCTACCAGGTTTATCCGAGATCTTTCGCGGACTCGAGCGGAGACGGGGTCGGCGATCTCGGGGGAGTCCGGGACAAACTGGGCTACCTCGAACTGCTCGGCGTCGACGCGCTGTGGATCTGCCCCGTGATGCGTTCGCCGATGGCCGATGGTGGCTACGACGTTGCCGATCCCCGCGACATCGATCAGCTCTTCGGCGGTCTCGCCGCGATGGACGCGCTGATCGCCGAGGCGCATGCCCGCCGGATCAAGGTCACCATGGATTTGGTGCCCAATCACACCAGCGACCAGCATCCGTGGTTCCGCGCGGCGCTGGCGGCGGCTCCCGGCAGCCCGGAGCGCGATCGATACATCTTCCGCGACGGCCGCGGCCCCGGCGGCGCCGAGCCGCCGAACAACTGGCCGAGCATCTTCGGCGGCCCCGCTTGGACCAGGATCACCGAACCCGACGGCACCCCCGGCCAGTGGTACCTGCACATCTTCGCCCGTGAGCAGCCCGACCTGAATTGGGCCGACCCCGAGGTCGCCGCCGATTTCGAGCAGACGCTGCGGTTCTGGCTCGACCGCGGGGTGGACGGATTCCGGATCGACGTCGCACACGGCATGGCCAAACCCGACGGTCTGCCCGACATGCCCGAGCTGTCCGTCTCGGCCCTGCTCGCGCACGACGACAGCGACCCGCGGTTCAACAATCCCGCCGTGCACGACATCCACCGCCGGATCCGCAAGGTGGTCGACGAGTACCCGGACGCGGTCACCATCGGTGAAGTGTGGGTGAACGACAACACCCGCTTCGGCGAGTACGTGCGTGCCGACGAACTGCACCTGGCGTTCAACTTCCGCCTCGCGGAATCGGCGTTCGACGCCGACGCGGTGCGTGACGCGATCGACAACTCGCTGTCCGCCGTCGCACCGGTCTTCGCCGTGCCCACCTGGACGTTGTCGAACCACGACATCGAGCGCGAGGTCACCCGCTACGGCGGCGGTGCGCTCGGCGTCGCGCGGGCGCGGGCGATGATCCTGCTGGAACTGGCGCTGCCGGGCGCGGTGTTCATCTACAACGGCGCCGAGCTGGGGCTGCCCAACGTCGACGACCTGCCGGACGACGTCTTGCAGGATCCGGTGTGGGAGCGCTCCGGCCACACCCAGCGCGGCCGCGACGGCTGCCGAGTGCCGCTGCCCTGGGAGGGTGCCGCGCCGCCGTACGGGTTCACCACCGGGACACCGTGGCTGCCGATTCCGGGCGACTGGGCGTCGCTGACCGTCGAAGCGCAACTCGAGGAGTTGGGGTCGACTTTGTCGCTGTATCGCCTGGCACTCGAACTGCGCGCGCTGCGGCCGGAGTTCGCCGGGGATCGGATCGAGTGGTACGGCAGCCCGGCGGGTTGTCTCGCCTTCCGCAGGCCGGGGGGACTGGTCTGCGTGCTCAACGCCTCGGACGCGCCCATCCAGCTACCGCCGGGAGACGTGCTGCTGGCCAGCGCGCCGACCGACGGAGGCCAGCTGGCGCCGAACGCGACCGCCTGGTTGGTCTGAGGCGCGTCGGAAAGTCCCAGCTCGGAGCCGATGCAATCGACACGGAGGGCGATCCGGCTCGACCGGACGGAGAACTACTACAGAGGATCGTCTACCTTTGATCCGTGAGCATTCTCGAGACAGTGCTGATCTTCGCCGGCATACCGCTGGTGATCTACGGCATCATCGCCGGATTGTCGTTCCTCGGTAAGCCGCTGCCTGGCGAGAAGCCGGTCCACTTCGCCCTCGGCCAGAAGTGGACCGCGTCGCCGGTGCTGTGGAGTGCCACCGAAGAGGTGATCGGCTCGGGTCACCATTTCGCGGAAACGCCGCATGAGCAGCATGCGGCCATCGAGTCCACCGCGGTGGAGCTGATCGGAGGACGGGCAAGTGGCAGGTTCTAAGTGGCCCGCGGTGGTCGAAGCCGATTTGCCGCACGGATACGCGATCACCAGCAGCGGACGCGTCTCCGGCGTGCACGAGGCAGGCGACGTGTTCAAGGAGGCGCCGTTCAACGACGTAGAGCGGCTCACCATGGACAACGTGCTCACCGAGGCGACCCGCGCGACGAAGGTGCGCTTCAACGTCTACATCGGCGATCTGGGCGAGGACCCGGCCGCGTCCGCGGACGCGATCTTCCCTGGCACGCCCGAGGCGGCGCACTCGGTGCTCATCGCCGTCTCGCCCAACGAGAAGGCGATCGAGGTGCGCTCGGGCCGGGCGGTCGCCGACCGTGCGAACGATCGCGTCTGCCAGCTCGGCGTCACCGCCGCGTTGAGCTCGTTCCGGCAGGGCCAGTTGATCGACGGCGTGGTCTCCGCCGTCCGCGTGATGGCCGCCGCCATCGGCAGGTAGCTGTCACATTTGCAGCGCCTGCGGCGCCGCGAACGGCACATGCTCGGTCTCGCTCCGCTCGAAAGACGGGGTGTGCCGCAGTGGTTGCGATAAGTCCGGCGCGTCCACCCGACCAAGGGGTGGACGCGCCGGTTTCGTCTACGGCTGTGCGTCGAAGGCGCGGGCCCGCAGCGAGCGTTCGATCCCCGCCTTGCCCTCGCTGACCAGCCGGCGCAGCGCCGGGGGATGATCGCCGGCCAGGAACTTGTCGGCGACGGCCACAGCGTCCTCGCTGATCGCCCAGTGCGGGTAGAGGCCGACCACCACGGTCTGGGCGACCTCGCTGGAACGACGCTCCCAGACGCCGGGCACCTCGGCGAAATACCGCTCCACGTAGGAGGCGAGCAGCTCACCCTGCCCGGCGGGCGCGAAGCCGCCGACGATCGAGCGGGCGGTGATGTTGGGTACCGAATCGTCGCCCATCACCGTCGCCCACGCCTGCTCCTTCACCTCGGCGATCGGACGCGCCGTCGCTGCGGCGGCCGCCTGCCGCTTGCCCGCGGCTGTGGGGTCGTTGGCCAGCTCCTCATCGATGACCGGAGTGTGCAGCCCCTCGGCATCGATCTCGCCCGCCGCCGCGAGCGCCGACACGATCCGCCAGCGCAGGTCGGTATCGACCACCAGGCCGGGCAACCCGACCTTCGCCGGGTCGCCGTCGCGCAGCTCGCTCAGCACCTCGGTGTGCCAGGCCGACAACTTCGCGCCGGTCAGCGCGTTGACGAAGGCCAGCTGGTGGTCGGAGCCGGGTTCTGCTTCGCGCGCCAGCTCCAGCAGCCTGTTCGCGTATTCCGGCCAGCCGGTGGTCGCGGCCCATTCCGGCTCGGCGTAGCTGCCCAGCGCGGTGTTGGCCTGCATCAACAGCCGTTGCACCACACCGATCTCGCTCTCGGCGCCGACTCCACGCTCGACCAGCGCGACGAAATCACGGGCGCGGAACTCGGCCTGGCGCGTCATCTCCCAGGCCGCCGACCAGGCGAGCGTGCGCGGCAGCGGCTCCGCGATGTCGGCGATGCGGTTGACCAGCACGTCGAGCGAACCGGCGTCGAGGCGGATCGAGCAGTAGGTGAGGTCGTCGTCGTTGACCAGCACGAACTGGCCGCGCGGCACGCCGGCCAGCTCGGGTACCTCGGTGCGTTCGGCGGCGTCGAGGTCGAGCTCGACGCGCTTGGTGCGCACCAGTTTTCCGTTCTGGTCGTCGTAGACGCCGACCGCGAGACGGTGCACGCGCCGCTCGCCCGCGCCCGGCTGTGCCCCCTCCTGCACGACCGCGAACGAGGTGAACCTGCCCTCGGCGTCCACCTCGAAGTCGGGGCGCAGGATGTTCAATCCGGTGGTCTTGAGCCACTGCGCACCCCAGGTGGACAGGTCGCGGCCGGACGACTTCTCCAGCGCCGACAGCAGATCGTCGAAGGTGGCGTTGCCGTAGGCGTGGTCGGCGAAGTACGCGCGCAGGCCCGCCAGGAACGGCTCCAGCCCGACATACGCGACGAGCTGCTTGAGGACGCTGGCGCCCTTGGCGTAGGTGATGCCGTCGAAGTTGACCTCGACCGCGGCGAGATCGGGGATGTCGGCGGCGATCGGGTGGGTGGAGGGCAGCTGGTCCTGCCGGTAGGCCCAGGACTTCTCCACGTTCGCGAAGGTGGTCCAGGCGTTGGTGTACTCGGTGGCCTCGGACTGGCACAGCACCGACGCGAACGTGGCGAACGACTCGTTCAACCACAGGTCGTCCCACCATTTCATGGTGACCAGGTCGCCGAACCACATGTGCGCCATCTCGTGCAGCACGGTCTCGGCGCGACGCTCGTAGGACGCCCGGGTGACCTTGGACCGGAAGACGTAGTCCTCCAGGAAGGTCACCGCGCCCGCGTTCTCCATCGCGCCCGCGTTGAATTCGGGGACGAACAGCTGGTCGTACTTGCCGAACGCGTACGGCACGCCGAAGTTGCGGTGGTAGAAGCCGAAACCTTGCTTGGTCTCGGTGAACAGCCGCTCGGCGTCCATGTGCTCGGCGAGCGAGGCGCGGCAGTAGATGCCGAGGGGGATATCGCCGTGGTCGTCGGTGTAGACGTCGGTCCACTGCGCGTACGGGCCCGCGATGAGCGCGACCAGGTAGGTGCTCATCTTCGGGGTGGTGCGGAAGACGTGCTTGCCCGGCTCCGCCACGAGCGTCTGCACCACGGCCGCGTTGGAGACGACCTGCCAGTCCTCCGGTGCGGTGACGGCGATGTCGAAGGTGGCTTTCAGATCCGGCTGATCGAAGCAGGCGAACATCCGCTTGGCGTCGGCGGTTTCGAACTGCGAGTACAGGTAGACGGCGTCGTCGGCGGGGTCGACGAACCGGTGCAGACCCTCGCCGGTGTGCGAGTACTCGCAGTCGGCCTCGACCACCAGCTCGTTGTGCTCGGCCAGGTCGGTCAGCGTGATCCCGGTCGACTCGTCGTAACCGGAGACGTCCAGCGCGGTCCCGTTGAGCACCGCCGAGCGCACGCCGCGCGCCACGATGTCGACGAATGTGCTCGCGCCCGGTGTCGCGCCGAAGGTCACGGTGCTGCGGGAGAAGAAGGTCTGCTCGCCCGGTTTGCCCGCGCCGTCGGTCAGATCCAGCTCGACGCGGTAGTTCTCGACCGACACCGTCGCGGCGCGTTCGATCGCCTGGTCGCGAGTGAGGTTGGGTGCGGACATAAGGCTCCTTCGTGGTCGAAGAACTGGCACGGGCAAAACCCACAATGCCACCTCGGGGTGGCAGGCCGCGCGGGACTTTCCCGATCAACCCTAATGTTCGCGGCACTTACCCACCGGTCCGCTGTGTGCGGCGGACGGCGCGGCGGCGGTGCTCGGGGGCGGCGGTATTGTGCCTGGTACAGCGCAGGTTCACCCCAGGGATTCGGAGGCTCGACGTTGAAGCATGTGCACGCCGGGAAGGTGCGTGACCTGTACGAGGACGGCGACACGCTGGTGCTGGTCGCGTCCGACCGGGTTTCGGTGTACGACGTGGTGCTGCCGACGCCGATCCCGGACAAGGGCGCCCTGCTCACGCAGTTGTCCAACTGGTGGTTCGAGTACTTCACCGATGTGCCCAACCATGTGGTCTCGGCCACCGACGTGCCCGCCGAGTTCGCCGGTCGCGGCATTCGGGTGAAGCCGCTGAAGATGGTGCAGGTGGAATGCATCGCGCGCGGTTACCTGACCGGGTCCGGGCTGGTGGAATACCGGCAGACGGGCTCGGTGTGCGGGATCGCGCTGCCGCCCGGTCTGCGCGAGGGCGACAAGCTGCCGGAGCCGATCTTCACACCGACCACCAAGGCGTCCGAGGGGCACGACGAGGCGATCACCTTCGCGGACGTGGTGAACCAGGAGGGACGCGAGGTCGCCGAGCGGCTGCGCGAACTCACCTTGCACATCTACGCCAGGGGCGCCGCGCACGCCGCCGAACGCGGTGTCATCGTCGCGGACACCAAGGTCGAATTCGGCTGGGACGGCGATGTGCTCACCCTCGGCGACGAAGTGCTCACCTCCGATTCGTCGCGTTTCTGGCCCGCCGACGAGTGGGAGCCGGGCCGCGCGCAGCGCTCGTTCGACAAGCAGTTCGTCCGCGACTGGTCCACCTCCACGGGCTGGAACAAGGAGGCGCCCGGCCCGGAGATCCCGGCCGATGTCGTCGCGGCGACCCGCCAGAAGTACGTGGAGGCCTACGAACTCATCACCGGCCGGACCTGGGCGGGCGTGCCGCGATAGCGGTCAGTCCGCGAGCAGCTCGGTCAGCCGGTCCAGGCAGGGCCGCTGCCCCGCGACGAGCTTGTCTCGCGCGGTGGGTGCGTCGAACCAGTCCGCGCGGTCGATCTCGGGGAACTCCGCGAGGCGGCCGGAGCGCGGCGGCCATTCGAGCTGGAAGGTTCCCGGTACCACGGCGGCGGGATCGAGGTCGCCTTCGACGGCCCAGACGGTGAGCACCTTCTTGCCGCTGCTGTAACGCACCTCGCCCAACGGCAGCCACGTGCCGTCCGGGACCGGCAGCCCGAGTTCCTCGGCGAACTCCCGGCTCGCCGCGACCTCGGCGTCCTCCGTCTCCGGCTCGTACTCGCCCTTCGGAATCGACCACGCGCCCAGGTCTTTTCGCGCCCAGAACGGCCCGCCCATGTGTCCGAGCAATACCTCGACGGCGCCGTCGGAGTTCCGGCGGAAGAGAAGGACTCCCGCACTGTGTTTGCCTGCCACACCGGGTAGTCTGCCCCGTCGCGATCGGCCGAGTGCCCTCGCATGCCGGTGCCCGGCGCGTCGCCGGAGCGACCGCTTTCGGCCGCCACGCCCGCCGCTCGAAGTGCCACGCAGTGCGAAGGGCTCCACTTGCCGGGTCCGGTGTGGTGCGGCGGCGCCACCCGGCATCCCGAGCGGCCGTGCCGGGTCGAACCACGATCACGTCCGGCGATCCCGGCTGTCGGCGGACGTGCTCGCATTCGCCGATCCGGCGCTGCCACCGCGACCATTCGTGCACCCGCTCAGTCGGGGAGGTTCACTCGTGCCCCGTGGCGCAGCTGTGCCGCACGGATGGTCAGATAGTCGCGCTCGGGGACGCTCGTCGTGCGGGCGGCGGCCTTGGTGTAGCAGGCGATGGCCGCGTCGATCGCACCGGCCATCTCGTGCAGATGGCCGCGCACGGCGTCGAGCCGGTGGGAACCCGACAGGTGTTCGTCGAGGGTCTCGGCCAGCGCGAGACCGGCTTCGGGCCCCGCCACCATCGCCTTCGCCACCGCCCGGTTCAGCGTCACCATCGGATTGTCCGAGAGCCGTTCGAGCCGGTCGTACAGCGCGAGGATCTTGGTCCACTCGGTGTCCTCGGCACGCGGAGCCTGCGCGTGCAGGACCGCGATGGCCGCCTGGATCTGATAGGGCCCGCGCAAGCCGCCGGAGAGCGTGCCGGTGACCAAGGTCGTCCCTTCGGTGATCAGCGCACGATCCCACAGCGCGCGATCCTGTTCGGCCAGTGGGACGAGTTCGCCGTGCGCGCCGGTGCGTGCGGCCCGGCGGGCGTCGGTGAGCAGCATCAACGCGAGCAACCCGGTGACCTCGTTGTCGCCGGGCAGCAGCCGGTGCACCGCCCTGGTGAGCCGGATCGCCTCATCGGACAGGTCCGTTCGCTGCAACGTGTGCCCTGAACTGCTGGTGTGACCTTCGTTGAAGATGAGGTACAACACGTGCAGTACCGCGCCCAGCCGCTCGCGCCACCGCTGATCGCCCGGCTGCGCGAAGGGCCGCTCGACGGTGGCCAGCTTCTTCTTCGCTCGTGTGATCCGTTGCGCCATGGTCGCTTCCGGTAACAGGAAGGCGCGGGCGATCTGTTCGGTGCCGAGTCCGCCCACCGCGCGCAGCGTCAGTGCGATGGCGGCGGCGGGCGTCAGCGCCGGGTGGCAGCACAGGAACAGCATGGTCAGCGTGTCGTCGTGGTCCACCGGGACGGCGTCGGGCACCTCGCGGTCGAAAGCCGTGGTCTCCCTGCGCCGCCGGGCCACCTCCGCGCGCACGGCGTCGGCCATGCGGCGCTGCGCGACCTGGATCAGCCAAGCCCGCGGATTGTCCGGCAGGCCCTCCGTCGGCCACTGGGTCGCGGCCGCGAGCAGCGCTTCCTGCAGCGCGTCCTCTGCGGTGTCGAAATCACCGAAGCGGCGGACGAGCGTTCCGAGGACCTGCGGCGCCAGTGCGCGCAGCAGGTCCTCGGTGCTCGCCGGGAGCGGTGTGTCGTCGGGCACCGCACTCCGGTCGCTCATTGCTCGGTGGCGGGGCGCCCATCACCGCGCGAACTTCGATGTACTCGCCGATCGGTTTGCCGCCGGGGCCGGGGGCGGCGGAGGCCTGCGCCGCGATCTCGTAGGCCCGCTCGGGGCTGTCCACGTCGACGATCCAGTACCCCGCCAAGAACTCTTTGGTCTCCGGGAAAGGCCCGTCCGTGACCACCGGCGCCGACCGGCCGTCCGAACTGACGATCCGCGCCTCCTCCGGCCCGGCCAATCCCTGCGCGTCCACCAACTCGCCCGCCTCGGCCAGTTGCGCACCCAGCGCGCGCTGGAAGTCTATGTGCGCTCGGATCTCTTCCGGGGACCATTCGTTGATCGGTGTGTCGCAGTACTTGGTGGGTGCGTAGGTCTTCAGCAGCATGTATTTCACGGTCGATTTCCTCTCCGGCGTTCGGTCGCTGGGAGCGCTCCGGTGGCGCCCGAGAGGAGGTCGGAGCACGCCGCGCGCGTTCGACACATCTGTGCAGTGATCCACATCACAGCTCGGCCGAGGTGTCGGCCAGCCGATCCGGATCGACCGGTTCGCCCGCCAGGATCAGTTCCTTGATCCGGTCGGTCACGTCCCAGACGTTCACGTTCATCCCGGCGAGCACGCGGTTGTCCCCGTCCAGCCAGAACGCCACGAACTCGCGTGCCGCCGTGTCGCCGCGCACGACGACCCTGGCGTGTTCGCCCGGCGCGGCGTACCCGGTGTACTCCATGCCCAGGTCGTACTGGTCGGTGAAGAAATAGGGCAGCCGGTCGTAGGAAGCCTGCTTGCCGAGCATGGTCGCGGCGGCGACCGCGGGTTGGTTGAGCGCGTTGGCCCAGTGCTCCACCCGGACCCGCCTGCCGAGCACAGGGTGCTGCTGGGCGGCGATGTCACCGACCGCGACGATGTCCGGATCGCTGGTGGCCAGGCGTTCGTCGACCAGCACGCCGTCGTCCACGGCGAGACCGGCGTCGGCGGCCAGTTCCACGTTCGGGCGCGCGCCGACGGCGACCAGCACCGCGTCGGCTTCGATCGTGCTGCCGTCGGCGAGCCGGACGCCGTTGGCGACCGCGGTCGCGATCGCGTCCTCGGTGGTGATCGCCTCGACCTGCGCGCCGAACCGGAAGTCGACGCCGTTGGCCCGGTGCAGATCGGCGAACACCTCGCCCATCTCCGGTCCGAGCACCGCGAGCAGCGGCAGGTCGGCGCGTTCGACGATGGTCACCTCGACGCCCGCCGCCCTGGCCGCGGCGGCGACCTCGAGGCCGATCCAGCCGGCGCCGATGATGACGAGGCGCCGCGTCGCGCTGCCGAACAGCTCGATCAACGTGTCGGAGTCCTCGATGGTGCGCAACGTGTACACGTTCGGCGCGTCGGCGCCGGGAACGGGCAATGTCCGCGGCGTGGAGCCGGTGGCGAGCGCGAGCTTGTCGTAGGACAGTGTGGAACCGTCGGGCAGGGTGACCGTCTTGGCCGCGGGGTCCAGCCCGGTGACGGTGGTGCCGAGGCGGATGTCGATGTGGTGGTCGCGATACCACTGCGCGGGATCGACGATGAATTCCGGCAGCGCCTTCTTCCCGAGCAGATGCTCCTTCGACAGCGGCGGCCGGTCGTAGGGCAGGTGCTCCTCGGCGCCGATCAGTGTCACGCTTCCCTCGAAGTCCTTCTCGCGCAGAGCTTCTGCTGTCTTGGCCGCGCCCAGTCCGCCGCCGACTATGACGAAATGCTGGTCAGAACTCATCGCGGACTCCTTCTCCGAAGGGAACCAAGCACCTGCCGGTCAACCCTACTGGCAGCCGTGCGCGCCGCTCGGGAAAACGGATGCCGCGAGTGGGAACGAATCGCGCGCCGGCGTGGTTGCTCGGTAGGGCGGCGCAGTGCGCGGCCGCCCGTCCGCTTGCGATCGAGAGGAAGCCGCCCGTGACCGACGAAGCCACCAAGGACGTCGCCGATTTCTGGTTCGACCCGCTGTGCCCGTGGTGTTGGATCACGTCCCGCTGGATCCTCGAGGTCGAGCAGGTGCGCGACATCGAAGCCCGGTTCCACGTGATGAGCCTGTCGGTGCTGAACGAGGGCAGAGATGTGCCGCCGCAGTACAAGGAACTGCTCGACACGGGGTGGGGCCCGGTCCGCGTCGCGATCGCCGCGGCGCAGGAGCACGGCGACAAGGTGCTGTCGCCGCTGTACACCGCGATGGGCACGCGCATCCACAACCGGCGGGCCGAGTACGAACGCGAGAGCCGCAAGGAGACCCTCGCCGCGGTGATCGCCGACGCGCTGGCGGAGGTCGGTCTGCCCGCCGAGCTGGCCGCGGCCGCCGAGAGCACCGACTACGACGAGGCGCTGCGCGAGAGCCACCACGCGGGCATGGACAAGGTGGGACCGGACGTCGGCACCCCGACCATCCACATCAACGGGACCGCGTTCTTCGGTCCGGTGCTGTCCCGTATTCCCCGCGGCGAGGAAGCGGGCAAGGTCTGGGACGGCGCGGTGGCACTGGCGTCCTACCCGCACTTCTTCGAGCTGAAGCGCACGCGGACCGAAGATCCGTCGTTCGACTGAGCACCCGCGCCCGGGTGCCGTCGCGCGGCACCCGGCCCGGTCAGAACGCGGACTTCGGCGGGCTCGCGGGCACCTGGCCGTAGGAACTCGCGTACCCGCCTTCGGGCACACCGGCGCCCGCGGGCGGGGCAGGGCGCAGGAACAGCTTCCCGTGCCTGCTGCGATCGCGCAGCGCCCACATCCGCCAGGTGAGCACGGGGTGGCTGGACAGAGCGTTCACCATCCAGACGAAGAAGCCCTTCTCGACGGCCGCCCGGTCGGCCATCTCGTCGAAGCCGACCAGCCGGTTCATGTACTTGCCCGCGGCCAGGGTGCCCATGGCGGCGGACGCGCCGGTGTGCCGATTGCAGAAGCCGTGGTTGTCGGCGGTGTACTCCTGCGCGCGGATCAAGCTGTTGCCGACGACCGGCAGGAACGGCACCAGGAACATGCCCAGCTGCCGCCAGTACGACGTGTGCCCCGCCGCGATGTGACCGACCTCGTGGCCGATGATGAACGCCAGCGCGTCGGGTTCGCGTGCGGCGCCGCCGATCTCGAACAGATCGCTGTAGACCACTACGTAGCGCCGGAACCCGTGCCCGCTGGCGAACGCGTTGATCTGGCCGTTGCCGAGCACCACGTACGCGTCCGGCACCTTCGCCATGCCGAAGCGAGCGGCGGCGTCCACCACCATCTGATAGCCCTCGGGGAACTGGGTCGGCGACATCTTCACGCCGTTCACCCGCTGGCCCGCGTAGTTGATGCCGCGACCGAACCACAGCAGCAGCGGGGCAGCCGCGAACGCGAGGACGTACTGGTCGAAGTTCCCGGTGGCGAGCAGCACCAGCGCGATCAGATACGCGAACACGGTGAACACCACCACGACGACGAGCATCGGTATCTCCCAGCTGTGCCGTGCGGGCATGCCGAACGGCGACAGACCGCGGGGCTGCCGCTGCGGCGGAGCTCCGGGGGGCACCGGGGCGCCGGGGTAGGAGCCATAGGGCGCCGGATACGCAGCCGGGGGCGCGGACGGATAGGAGCCCGAGGTGTACTGCTGGCCGTACGACGCGGCAGGCGTGCTCCGATCCGAGACCCACCCGCCCTGCTGGGCGTACGGGTCGGCCTGTCGGCCCGCCTGGTCGGACGGCTGGGGTTCGAACGGCTGCATGGAATGAACTCTATTCAGTTGCCGGGAACGGGGTCGGCGCGTCGGCCGTGTCATCGGGCACTGTGGCCGCGAACACAACTGGCGCATCAGTCGATTCGCGCGGGCCCGCCGCGGTGTTAATCGCGGGGCAAGCCCTCTCGCCGCCGCGCGGCGGCCACCTGACACAATGCCTGCCATGCGCGTTTACCTGGGTGCCGACCATGCCGGTTTCGAACTGAAGAATCACGTCAAGGCCCATCTGGAGCAGGCGGGCCACGAGGTCGTCGACTGCGGCGCGCTCGAGTACGACGCGCTGGACGACTACCCCGCCTTCTGCATCGAGGCGGCCCGCCGGACCGTCGCCGACCCCGGCAGCCTCGGCCTGGTGTTCGGCGGCAGCGGCAACGGCGAACAGATCGCCGCGAACAAGGTGCCCGGCGCCCGGTGCGCGCTGGCCTGGAGCGTGGAGACCGCGAAGCTGGCACGCGAGCACAACAACGCGCAGCTGATCGGCATCGGCGGCCGCATGCACTCGACCGAGGAGGCGCTGGCCATCGTGGACGCGTTCATCTCCACCCCCTGGTCGGGCGAGGAGCGCCACCAGCGTCGCATCGACATCCTGGCCGAGTACGAGAAGACCGGCATCGCGCCGGCGGTTCCCGCGTACTGAGCGCACCGAGGTCGTAATCGGCTGTGCCGGAAGGACATACGCTGCACCGCCTGGCGCGGCTGCATCAGCGTCGGCTCGCGGGCGGTGTGGTGAGCGTATCGAGCCCGCAAGGCAAGTTCGCCGCGGGCGCTGCCCGGGTTGACGGGCAGGTGCTGACGAAATCCGAGGCGTGGGGCAAACACCTGCTGCACCACTACGACTCGGGACTGGTGGTGCACGTGCATCTCGGCCTGTACGGCACGTTCACCGAATCCGCGCTGCCGATGGGGGAGCCGGTCGGGCAGGTCCGGATGCGCTTGTCCGGGGAGCCGGACGGGCAGCCGGGCTTCGGCACCGACCTGCGCGGGCCTGCCGCGTGCGAGATCCTGCTGCCGCCGGAGGTGACGGCGCTCACCGACCGGCTCGGTCCTGATCCGCTGCGGCGCGGCGCCGATCCGGACCGGGCGTGGCAGCGCGTCCATCGTTCCCGCAGGCCGATCGGCGCGCTGCTGATGGACCAGCAGGTGGTCGCGGGGGTCGGCAACGTCTATCGCGCGGAATTGCTTTTCCGCCATGGGATCTCCCCGCATCGTCCGGGTACGGAGCTGTCCGCGGGCGAATGGGCGGACATGTGGTCCGATCTGGTCGCGCTCATGCGGGTAGGGGTGCGCGTCGGGAAGATGGTCGTGGTGCGGCCCGAACATGATCACGGCGAG
Organism: Nocardia sp. NPDC051900; assembly: GCF_044452545.1. Classification (NCBI taxonomy): domain Bacteria; kingdom Bacillati; phylum Actinomycetota; class Actinomycetes; order Mycobacteriales; family Nocardiaceae; genus Nocardia; species Nocardia sp. NPDC051900. Next base: position 240,459 of record NZ_JBITBU010000011.1, read on the forward strand.
CCCTCGTATGCCCCGGATCGCCCGCGCACCTATGTCTACCGCCGCCAAGGCGCCCCGTGCCGTCTGTGCGAGACGCCGATCGCCCATCAGGTGATGCAGGCGCGGAATCTCTTCTGGTGCCCCACCTGTCAACCCGGCTGACCCGGATCGGCCGGGTCAGCCGGCGACGGCGGTGTCGATGTCCGGCTCGTCCGCGAGGGCGAAGCGGCGCCCACCGGCCGTCTTCGCGGAGTACATCGCGCGATCGGCGCGGCGCAGCAGATCGGTGAAATCGAGCGGGCTGCCCGGCGGGTTGTAGGCGGTGCCCACGCTGGCCGACACCGGAACGGGCCCGGCCGACGACCAGACCGGGTCACGCAGCGCGGCCACGATCCGATGCGCGAGGTCACCGAGGTTGTTGTGGCGGGGGTTGGTCGCGAGCACGAACTCGTCACCGCCGTACCGGCAGATCACCGTGTCCGGCGGGCACGCTTCGCGCAGTCTGCCGGCCAGTTCGACCAGCACTTCGTCACCGATCGCATGCCCGTACCCGTCGTTGATCTGCTTGAACCGGTCCAGGTCGATCAGCAGCAACCCGACGCCGCGCGTCGGGTCGGTGGCCATCAGGCGCACCTTGTCCTGCAGCAGCGTCCGGTTGGCCAGATCGGTCAGCGCGTCGTGGGTGGCCTCGTGGCGCAACCGGTGCTGCAGCGCGGCGATCTCCTGCACGCGCAGCGACACCTTGGCCGACAGGTTCTGTTCCTGTTGCGCGAGAGCGCGCTCCTGAAGCGCCTGGGCGTAACTGTCGATGGCCTGACTGGCGATGAACGGCCAGCGTGTGGCCACCAGGGAGCCGGGCGTGCCGGACGGGAAGCCGAGCAGCCAGCGCGTGGCCTGCGCCAGCATCCGGATCCGGTCGAACGGCGCGTCGGCGAGCCGGGCCCCGAGCATGCGTGCTTCCGGAACCGGGAACGGCTCGCAGCGCGCGAGTGTGAGCAGGCGCTCGACGATCTCGATCAGCACCGGTTCCAACTGCTGGGGCGCCGCGCCCGAACCGGGCTCGGCGCAGACCGCACGGGCCCATGCTCGGGCCATAGCGGCTACCGGGGGCTCGATGTCGGTCGACATCGGACTCACCCGGTGTGGGCGACGTCGGTACCCAGGTGCCCTGTAGTCACACAGGCGCCGGCGTCACCCTGATCGTTCCCACTGCTACGCGGTTGCGTCCACCTGGTTCGGCGCACGTTCACCGCCCCCTTTCCAGATACCCCCGTCCGGCAAAAAGGATCCTAGCAAGCCACTCGGCATCGAAAAGCGGCGATTTGCAACGTGTTCTCGACGCCTGGCGAATGGCGATCGGGTATGTGATCGTTCCCGTCGCGTTGGTGTTACACCGGATTCCCGTTCGCTGCAAAATCGCGGCGCGACGCGCTGGCGACACGCTGTACGAGGTGTGCGGAGAGTGGTGCGTGAGCCACGGGGGCGGTCCGGACCGTCCACGCGCCGCTTGCTTCACGAGAATCGGTTCTCGCACGCGACGTCCTCGTCTTCCCTGTCGAGTTGCGAATGGTTGTTCCTGGCGTGCTGGAGGTGGGCGCCTGCTCGCGGTCCTCGGGCCGAACCGGCTCGGGTGCCGCTCGCCGCCCAGTGGCGCGATGTCGGTGTCATCCCGCTCTCCCGGCCAGCGGGTTGCCGTGCGATCGGCCGAGGGTTCGCCGGAAAGACTTCTCGGCGCAGAGCGCCCGGAACCCTGCTCGGTATCGTGGCCGTGGCTGCGCGACACGCCGCGCGCGGCGGTTGTGACAGCGAGTCGTGCGGTCCTCATCGGAATTCCCTCGAGCGAAGTTCCTGGCGTGACATCTGTGTCATCTGAGTTTCGCCCACCGGAATCCGACACGCCAGAGTTTCAATGAAAAATCACCTTTAAAAATTTCCGACGCGCGCTGCCGCGTGCCCGCGCGCCCGACGTGCGACACTGGATGCGGCAACCCTGGAGCGCTTCGGCGGGCAACCTGCGAGATCGCGCTGCGCGGGGGGCTGATTGGCGTTTCGGAAGCCTGGTTCGGTACAGTCGGATCGCACACGACATCGTGGCGATCCCATCGGTGTCGTATGCCTGCGGGTGTAGTTCAATGGTAGAACCTCAGCCTTCCAAGCTGATGGTGCGGGTTCGATTCCCGTCACCCGCTCCACGGAGCATTCATCCTCGTCGGCGGCCGCCGCGTCGCCGCGAGGGCCACGGGGTGTAGCGCAGCTTGGTAGCGCATCCGCTTTGGGAGCGGAGGGTCGCAGGTTCAAATCCTGTCACCCCGACCATCGTTCGGGGGTGAGGTTCGTGCTCGGATCTCGATCGGCAGGCGGTGCCGCCGCCGCGCCGCCTTCGATCATCGGATCGGTATACCTACGTATCCCAGCGGGTTTCGCCCATGTGCGACGGCGGCCATGGGGAAGGCGCGGAGACTTCCGTCTGCGGCTGCGGTCGCCGGACACCCCGTGGCAACCCTTCGGCACCGGTCCTGAGTAGCCGAGTTCGACGATTCGCCGGCCGTCGGGTTCGACGCGCGAGATCGGGATACGAGACATTCGGGTCGCCGTCACCGGTGCAGCGCTCGAAAGGCTCGAACGGATTTGTCTACTTAAGTATTCGACAGCGCCGGATGGAAATAAGAGAACGGTCGGTTCGCGGCCCGCGCCGTCACTGTTCGGCTTGCCCCTGCGGGCTGGTGGCCACCGGCGGCAGCTCGGAGTGCCGGGCGAACGCCTGATCGATCAGTTCCGACGTGGCGCGGGTGACGATCAACCGGGCGATCGCCAGATCGGTCTCCAGTTTCGTGCGATCCCGCGGGGTTCGTGCGGATTCCTCGTAGGTCTGCCCGGCCAGCCGGTAGAACAACTCGGTGGCGAAGCGGTCGGCGATGCGATCGCAGTCCGCGCGCAGACGTTCGACCAATTGGAACGTGTCCTGCGTAGGCAGCCCGGTGTCGTGCAGCCGGGTGGCCAGATCGCAGCACCGTGGATTCGTCACCCGGTACGCCTCGAGCGGGTCCTCGCTGGAGGCCAGCGCCTGCTTCGCGTAGTCCGGCAACTCCGCGTAGCTGTCCTGTGGCTCGGTGGTGGCTTCCGGGTCTGCTTCGGCTGCGTTCTGACTCTTCACTCCGAGTACATCGGCGAGTCCGTCGCCACGGTCCCAGGCTTCGAGCAGTTCCCTGATCCCGTTCAGCTTCATGCCCCGCCCCAGCAAGCGGCTGATCGTTTGCAGCCGGTTGAGGTGGTCCGACCCGTAGTACCCGATCCGCCCGCGCACCTCCGGCGAGGGCAGCAGACCTCGCTCGTGGTACACGCGGACGCTGCGCACGGTGGTGTCGGCTGCCCGTGCCAGTTCGTCGATCGTGAATTCAGAGTCTGCAGCCATGTTTAAAAGGAAACCATAGTCGGGCCCCCGTGGAAAACGGTCCGTTTCATAACGTGCCGTTAAAGACGGTAGCTGGGTGTTGCTTGAAGGTCAACGAGCCGTTACATAGCGGTACAAAAGGTTGTGTGCTGGGCAACAGTGGGCTACCGTGCGTAGACCAGCTTATCGCGGCTGGGTTCCGGGGACTGTTGAGCAGCCCTGATGACGTCCGATCCATGGGCCACGCACCTGCCAGAGGTGTGTGCTCGGCATCCCCGGAGATGGCTATGAGCATTACGCGAACCCTTCCGATGGACACGGGATCCATTGCGTCAGCAAAGATCTCGTCGATTCCGGCAAAGTCGAACCAGCGGCCCCCGTGCGCCGACGTCCCGGACAACTGGGACATGGACAGCGGGAATCCGGATGCCTGGCGAGCGGCGGTGCGCACCTGCCAGAGTTGCCCGCTGCTCACGCAGTGCCGCCAATTGGCGCAGACGCTGACCACCCGGGGTGACGGTCCCCGCGCGATGATCTGGGCCGGCGTCGCCTATGACAACTCCGGCAGCGTCATCGAGAACCTGGACCGGCACCGCGCCGCGCCGATCGACCACAAGCGCCCTATGCGCATCATTCGCAACGGCCCGCGTCCGCTGCGCACCATATCCACTCTTCCCGCACCCCGTCGGCACATCGTGCTCGGGCAGCCCCTGAAGCCGACCGGCACCGACGGTCTGTGACTATGCTGCGTGCAGCTTTTCGCGTCGAGTCCTTCGGTGGTGCGTAACTCATGACAGTGCTGGCATTGGAGATCGGGTCGTCGGGCTTCGCGGCGACCCGGGTCGCGGACGATGTCGACACCGACGACGTCCGGAGGATCCCGATCCCGGTGACGGGCGCCTGGGATAAATGCCAGGATCTGCTGCTCGAGGTCGCGGGTGGTGGCGAGGTCACCGCCCTCGGCATCGCTTCGGCCGGGCCGATCGACATGGCGGCGGGGGTGATCGCGCCTTCCGAGGTGCCGGAATGGCGAGCCGGTTTCGGCATCGTTCAAGCCGCGCGGAAGTTGTTTCCGAAAGCACAGGTTCCGCTCGCGCTGGACGGCGTCTGCCTGGCGCTGGCGGAGCGAGGTTTCGGCGCGACGAGCGAAGTGATGGACAGTCTGGCGCTCAACGTCTCCGATCGCGTCACCGGCGGGGTGGTCGTCGGCGGCTTCGTGTTGGTGGGGCGTACCGGCAACGCGGGGCACATAGGTCATGTCTTGGTTCCCGGCTTCGACGATCGGTGCTCGTGTGGCGGCCGCGGTTGCCTGGAGGCGGTCGCCGGTGGCCTGGCCGTGGTGCGCTGGGCGCGGGAGCAGGGCTGGGCGGGCGCGTCGGTGCAGGAACTGCTGGACGCCGCCCGCGTGGGCGAGGACATTCCCGCCGCGGCGCTCGGCCGAGCCGGAACGGCGCTCGGCCGCGCGATCGCCTCCACGGCGGCACTGCTCGATCTCGACCTCGTCGTGCTCGGCGGCTCGCTCGCCGCCGCGGGGCCCGCGTTGTGGAAACCACTCGGCGAGGCGGTCGCCACGCATGCCAGGCTGAGCTTTCTGCCCGGATTGCGGGTGCTTCCCTCGCAGCTGGGAGACGTCGCGACGATCATGGGCGCGGGTGTGCTGGCCCTGTCCGGAAAGAATGCCTGATCGATCGCGCGGTGGTGTAATGCCCTGCGCGCGAGCGAATTCAAGCCGCGCATGGATTGCCGAGGGAATGCCGTCGGCTGCGGTCGACGGCTTCCGTTGATCTTGTAGACCAGTTTGCGGCGGATGTGCCGTTGGGCTGCGCGCCGGTGGAAGGGGGGTTCTCCCGAAGCGGACGTGAACAAAATGAACACGGCTGCGCGTGCTACGTGAACATGGTGGAGACTTCATGGGAACGGGCGGCGATGTCACGGAGTTGATTGCGCCGCTAAATAACGGTACATTGCCTGAGTCACAATGTCTCATCCGGGTTGGCGGACCCGGAGGAACGGCTGGTCGGGCAAGTGCGAAGCGAAGTGGCGCAGTGATTCCATGGGTGACGATCGAGACGTTGACGCCGGACGGCATGTCCGTGGCGTCGGTGGGGGATGCGCCGCGTGAGTTCGCGAGCTGGCAGCGGGTGCTGCAGCGAACCCTGTCCAAAACACCGGCGTTGTACGACAAGCTCACGACCGCAGGGCTGACGGAGGCGATCCAGACCGCGCACGATCAGGCGCAGGACGTCGACCTCGCCATTCAGACGCGGGCGGGGCGGCACCAATTGCTCATCCGCCCGATCTTCGGTCCGGCGGGCGACGTGCACGCGGTGCGACTGTGGCTGGGCCCCGCGTCCGAGCGGGTGCCTCCGTTGCGCCCGGCGGTGGGCGCCATCTGGGACCTGAGCAGTCAGACCATTCAGCAACCGAGCGGCATCACGCGGCTGTCCGGCAGTACCGCCGAAGAGTACGTCCCCAGGATGTCGATCGCGGAACTGTTCCACCGGGTATCGAGTTTCGACCGGCACGCCGAGATGCTCGATCTGCTCTACGACCCCAAGCCCGGTGAGCGAATGCAATTCGACACCACCGTGATACACGGATTCGGGCGCCCGGCCCAATGGCGGATCACCATTCGTGCCCGCGACGACGACCGCACGCGCGGCGCTTGGTGGCTGATCGAGGACGTGACCTCGGAGAACGCGCCTGCGGCGTGGCCGACCTTGGAACGAATCGGATTGCGGGAGGCGCATCGCCGGGCGGGTACGCATCTGGCCGTGGTCCAGCTCGAGCACACCAGCATCTCGCACTGGCTCACCGATCCCGCGCCGTGGGTGCGGTGGGACTACCTCTTCCGTCCGGTCGACGTCTTCCATCCGGACGACCGTCCCCGGCTGGCGGAACTCGGCGAACGGCTGCGGTCGGGCGACAGTTGCGGTGTGACGTTGCGGGTACTCAACTACGGCGGCGGTTACACGCCCACGTCGCTGCTCCTCTACCCCTATCCCGGGTACTCCAGCAGACAGCTGGCGATCGCCCAGCTGGTCCGTGTCGCCGACGATGTTCCGTTGCTGGAAACCCATCGCCAGGTGCTGGAACCGCGGCAGCGCAACGCGCCGATCGGCTACGACGAACAATTGCGTCATTGGCTCGCGGGCAGGATGAAAAGCAACCCGGCCTGCTGACAGTTTAGTTCCCACGAGTGGGAACTACCGGCCGGTTAACAACGCCTGTGCTCTCTACCATTTCGGGAGTGAGGACAGGCGTTCGTGAGTCGGCAGATTCGGGTGAGGCACTGCTTCGCCGGATGGCCGCCCGCCGCCGTCGCGACAACATTGTGGTCGCGGTGCTCGCCGTTCTCGCCGTACTCGGCGGCGGCCACGCGATTCTCAGCGTCTTCGACTCCGGTCCACCCGCACCGTCGGATGATTCGACGACGGCAATCGTCGGGCATGCGCAATTGGCCGGTTCTTACGCCGAGCAGTTCGTCGTCGCCTACCTCAGCGCCGTCGCGGGACAACAGGACCGGATCGGCGAATACGTCGGTTCCAATCAGCAGATCACGTTGCCTTCGTCAGCGCGCCAAGTCTCCGACCCCTCGGTCGTCTATGTATCGCGCGCGCTCTCGGCGGGCGGGCTCGAAGTCTGGTCGGTGACGGTGTCGGTCCGAGTCGGCAAAGTCGGCGCCGCGACCGCGCCGGATCAGCGGCAGTTCTACCGTGTCGCGGTCTCGGTATCCGACGGGCGGCTGCGTGCGCTGTCGACACCTGCCCTCGTCCAGGCTCCTTCGAAGGGCGTCGATCTCAAACTGGCCTACGGTGCGCCCTGCGCGCCGGATACTCCGCTCGGACAGGTCGCGGCGGGTTTCCTGAGTGCCATGCTGGCCGGGAACGGCGACGTGGCCCGGTACATCACTCCGGATGCCGGGCTGGCCGCGCTGAAACCGCCGCCCTTCACCGCCGTCGAGCTGACCTCGCTCACCACGGACGATTCGAGCTGCGGCTCCGGCGGCGCGAAGGCCCAAGTGCTGGCCACCGTCAACCCCAAAGCCGATACGGGAGCGACCGCGACGCTGGCCTACCCGCTCACCATGATCCGCAACGCGGGCCAGTGGCAGGTGGTGTCCATAGATCCGATTCCCGCCTTGTCGAGTCCGCTGGCGGTAGTCGTCGGTCAGGATTCCCGCGGCGGAGCGCCGCCCACTTCCACCTCGTCTTCCTCGCCGACGGTGACGATTCCGCCGGCGACACAGAACTGATCCGAGAGGCAGCCCGATGGGTAATCTCAGCAACATCCTCTATGGCATCCTGATCTTTGTCCGATGGGGCGGGATGATCATCATCGCCATCGTGACGATCGGTGTGGTGATTTCCGAGGCAGCGAAATCGAGGTTGTCGCCGGCGCGGATCATCGTCGTCTTCGGATCGGGATTGATGGCCGGGGTGGTGATCTGGATTCTGCCCACGACCATCAACTACGCGCGCACGGACGCGAACCTCATCGTCCCCGATCACCCTATCGGTGGCTATCGATGACCCAAGTCATCAAGGTGTTCACGCCGATCAAACGTGTGCCCACGATGATCGGCAAGGCGCAGAACGGGCAGAAGCTTCCGTTCGGCCCCTACACCCTGCCGCAAATCGCGGCCGGCGTGGGGACGTTGTCGGTCACGTCGGTGTGCGCCATGACTTTCCCGCTCAACCCGGCCGTCACGTTCATCACGGGTCTGGCGCTGACCATCTTGGCGGTCTTCGCGCTCGGGCTCGTGCCGTACACGGGCGTCCGGATGATCTCGCGTGCTTTCTGGCTGGGCAGGCTCATCGTCTATCGCAAGCCGGTGTCCGCCTCCGGCATGCCGATCACCGGTGACTCCGCCCGCCACACCGTGTTCGTCGAGGAGAGCGTGGTCCTTTTACTGCCCGACCGTGTCGATGCTGGTGTGGCCGCCGAGCCGAAGTCCGGTGTCCGGATGCTCGAGGTGATGAGTGGTGGCGGAAAAGTCACCGACCTGTGGCTGCGGCTGAGCGGCAACGATGAAGGCGATGGTAACGGCGACAGCCCACCCCCCGGAGGACGCCCCTGATGGCACTCGGACGAGATCTACAGCCCACCGCGGCGATTCGCGGCAATCTTCAGTTCACCCATTCCGGCCTGGTGACCGCGACCTATTTCATCAATCCGCTCGGCTACGGGTTGCGCAAGGCAGGCGACAAGTACGACGTGAAGATGGCGCACCACGCGCTGGTCACCAACTTGCCGAGCGGGTCGTTGCTGCTGGGCATCCAGGCGCGGCTGAACACGATCGATGTGCTCACCAAGATGGTGGAGGGCGTCGATCTGGACGAGTGCGAGGACTACGCCGACGAGGTCGTCGCCTCCTACGAGCGGGTGCACGCGATCATGCCGCAGACCCGCATCTTCCTGCTGTCGATTCCGGTCGGCGCCAGCAACTCCAGCATGTCCGCGTTGTCGCGCCTGTGGCGCGGCAGCACCACGACGGTCGACGCGACGGCGATCTCCCGTGCCGACCTGGAGGAATACGACGACAAGGCGAACGAGATCCTGTCCAGGATCGGGGGTGACTTCGATCCGATGCCGGTGCCCGCGGCCCTGTTCCAATGGCTCTGGGAGCACTATCTCTCCCGCGGGGCGGCCGGGGATCCGGTGGCGCCCACCCGAGCCGGCGCGCTGGACGACGCGACGGCGGCGGTGTTCCGCTCCGCCGCGCTCGACGAGGGGGCCCAGGCCGACAGCAATCGGCGTATCCGGCCGTCGTTCGTCCCCGTGATCAAGGTGGTGCAGCCCGATTTCGATTACCGCCCGTCATATCAAGCGATGTTGACGCCGCACTCGTTCCCATACGCGGGCATGACGTTTCCCGGGGGCAGCGAGTTCCTCAATGTGCTGGAGGGCCTGGGCGACGTCACCGTGGACTGGGGCATGCGGATCTCCACCAAACCCGCCGACGAGGTGCTGAAGAACAACGAGCTCAGCCTGCGCAGGCTCGGCGAGCAGATGGACCAGCGCGACCAGGAGATCTCGTTCGCACAGAACACGCTGGCGTCGAAGGCACAGATGCTCGGTGAATACAACCAGCACTTCGAAGTCAACGGCGGTGAATCGGAGGTCTCGTTCACCACGGTCATCGCCATCGGCGGGCCGACACGGGACGCCACGATGGACGCGGTGAACACGCTCAAGCGGCGCTACAAGCGGTTCCAGGTCGATATGACCGCGCCGGTCGGCGCGCAGGTCGACCTGTGGTCGATGCTTATCCCCGGCAGCCCGCCGCGCCGGGCCTTCGACGATTTCGCCCATATCGTCCCCTCGGACATGTGGTCCGGTTTCGTCCCGTTCACCACCAGTCAGATCGGCGACGACAGCGGGCCGGTGATCGGGGTGAACCTGCTGTCGGGCCATTTCGAGCCGATCCACTTCGGCATCATGGAGGCCGCGCTGCACGACCTGTCCGCCTCGTTCGCGGTGACCGGCGAACTCGGTTCGGGCAAGTCGTATTTCCTCAAGCTGATGGCGGTGCTCGTCCACGACATGGGCGGGCAGTTCCTCGCCATCGACCGCAGTCAGGTCGGCGAGTGGGAGCATTTCGCGCGGTCGATCGATGACGCGGTCATCATCGATCTGGCGAACCCCACGGTCTCGCTGGATCCGCTGCGATTGTTCAGTCCGCGGATCGCGGGAGAACGCGCACTGGACTCGATCCTTCCGCTGCTGGATCTGTCGCCGACCTCCGGTGCGGGCGCGGCCGCGAGCAATCTGCTGTCACCACGAGGCATGGCCGAGCACAAGATCAAGAGTTTGCTCGATCTGTTCCATGTCGTGCGCCGCTTGCGGGAGCACCCCGAGCGAGGCGAGGAGTACGCCGATCTGGCGGCGCGGCTCGGCACCGTGGTGGAGCGGGTGCCCGTGCTGTTCGATCCCAAGCTGCGACCGCTGCGCTTGGATGCCGCCGCGACCGTGGTCCGCAGTCACCACCTGCAACTGCCGAGCGCCGAGGAACTCACCACCCCGCACCTGTACAACAGGTTGCCGCTGACGAAACGGCTCGGCACGGCGCTGTACGAACTCGTCGGCGTGGCGGCACGGGAGGCTTTCCTCTCCGACAACGGCAGGTTCGGCCTGTTGGTCGGCGACGAAGCCCACCATTTCACGCAGACGCAGGTCGGCTCGGCGGTCACTTCGGATTTCAGTCGCGACGGCCGTAAGCACTTGGCCGCGATCGGGCTCGCCTCGCACGACCCCGCCACCGACTTCCAGGGCGCGGCGCACAATCTCATCCCGAACCGGTTCGTCTTCCGGCAGCGCGACGAGACGCTGGCGCGCAACAGCTTGGAGTGGTTGGGCGTCGATCTGGAGGAAGCGCCTTTCCTGTTGCAGATCCTTCGCGAAGAGACCTCGCCTCCGGTCGGGCCCGGTCGTCAGATTCCCGAGGAACGTCGTGGCGAGATGTTCATGCGTGACGCGCTGAACCGCATCGGTCGCGGCAAGGTGCTCGGTCCGGCGCGTCCGGATCGCGCCGCCGCGATCACCAGCACCCCGACCAGCGCCAACGGCGTGCGCGCGGCGCTGACGGAGCTCCGCTGATGAGATCTTTGCTCGGCTCCGGCATTCGCCTAGATCGGCCTTCCTTCGGGATGCCTTGGGAACCGCAATTCTGGGACGCGGAACGTTGGCGGCCGCAGATGGTGTTCCGGCGATTCCGGGCTTGGATCGCCGCTTCGCGTCGTCGTCGGCGAACCGCGTGGATCGTCCTGGCCCTCTTCGTGCTGTTCGTCTTCCCGGGCCTCGTGCACGCGGTATCCATTGCCCAGCCGGGCACCGCGACTCAGGGAACCGCACCCAACACCGCGACCAGCTGGATGAATGTCAAGGACTCCTATGGGGTCAATGCGTCGAGCTACATGCTGGTGGTCGATCGCGGCGGAGTGCTGAACCTGGGCAATTTCGCGCTGTGGATCATCCTCATGCCGTTGTTCGCGGTATGGCAGCTCTTATCGATCACGGGGGTCTGGCTCCCGGCCAAGGCGCTGGATTTCCAGTGGCTGAACCTGATCAGCGCGCCACTGCAAGCGATGGCCCGCAACCTGACGGCGCAGATCGCGACGCCCCTGATGGCATCGACGGCGCTGGCGATCGGTGCGTTCTTCGTGGGCTATTTCATCGTTCGCGCTCTGTACGCCAAGGCCGTTACGCAGGTCGCGACGATGATAGTCTTCGCGATCGCCGGCGTGTTCTTCCTGGCGAACCCGTTGTCCGAGGCTTTGTCCGACCACGGTCTGCTGGTGCAAGGGCGTGACTTGGGACTCTCGGTCGCGGCGGGTCTGAACGGGAACAGCAATCCGAATCCGAACCAGTTGGTCGCCACGCTAGGAGCGACCATGACGGACAACTTCGTGCGATTGCCGTTGCAGGTGTGGAACACCGGGCACGTCGTGGACAGCAACCCGTCCTGCCGGGCCGCGTGGTCCGCGGGCATGACGGCAGGCAGCGAAGACCGGGTGCGCAACGGCATGAGATCATGCGGCGACGGCGCCGCGTATGCCGCGATGGGGAATCCGGGCGTCGGTCAGATCGGAGCCGGACTGCTGCTGTTGCTGTGCGCGGTCATCCTCTTGGCCTTCGCCGCGTATTTGTCCATCAAGATCATGTGGGCCGCGCTCGACCTCATCTACTACGGGTTCGCGTCGATCTTCGGATTCGCCGCGGGGGGATTCATCTACGGTCCGACGCAGACGTTCACCGTGCGCTGCGTCGTGCACGGATTCATTTCCGCCGGAAAGATGGGCTTCTTCGTCATTGCCCTCGGCATCTACGAGCTATTGCTGGGCAGCCTGTTCCGAGCGGCGAACGGTCAGATCATGGTGGTGTTCGTCATCGGGGCGGGCGTCGAGATCATCGCCATCATTCAGGTGCGGCGTCTGAGCCGGAATATCGACGACGCCAACGACTGGGTGACCAACCGTATCGGAGCGGCGATCCAAAGTGGCGGATCGTCAGGGGGCGGCGGGGGTGGCGGCTCCGCACTGGGTATGGGCTTGGGTATGGGTAACTCCGGCGCGGCCAACTCGTTGAGCCCGTTGGCGATGCTCGGCGCGGTCAGCACCATCAACAGCTCGCCGGTCACGGCATGGATGTTCGGGGGCCGGCTCAACCCGCTGAGTCCCTTCTCGCGGGTGGACCATGTCGACAAGAAGAATAAGGCGAGGGGCCTGAGTTCGCGGGACCTGCGAATGGCCGCGCACGGTTCCGCGTACGACCGGGTATCCGCCGCCGATTTCGCGCGACAAGGAATAACGAGGTCCGGGGCGCGCCGCAACAGTGAAAGAGCCGCCGCCTTCGCGGCGGAGAATGTCGCGCATACGACAGGCATGATGGGCAGCGTGCAGTACGCCCTCCGTATGGCCGGCATCAGCTGGGGGAGAGGGCAACGGGCGACCATCGCACGAGCGGATATCATCCGCCACGCGGACGACGAGCCGCTCGCATCGAAGCACCTCGGCCGGGTCGTCGCCGCGCATAAGCACTTCGAGCGTGACTTCCATACGAATCCGAGAATGATGATGGCCAGGTTCCATGGGTTGGAGGCCAGCGTCGATCGGTACCGAGGTGATTATCAGGGCGGTGTGCACATTTCGGAAGATTTGGCCCAACTCGGCAGAGACTACATCGACAATCCGCGAAAGGCATGGATCGATGCATTGCAGGCCCATGCAGAGGGGCCGGTCACGGGCAGTTCCCCGCGGCTGCGGATCAATGGCCGGGACCTGGATCAAACCGAAGCAGACCGGTTGAGGAGCTGGATCGCCAACGAGCATGCCCTGCGGGTCCAGGCTGCCACCAACTGGGTAGCCCAGAATCCCGACGACTTCGATCGGATCCGAGTACTGCGTTCCGAAATCGACAAAGCTGCCCAGACCGACCAATGGCAGGCGGGCCGGAATATCACGGGTGCCGTCTCGCTCCCACAGCCGGACCCCGCACATCCGCTGCCTCAGATTCCGCCCGAGATTCTGAATCCCCTCAGAAACCCGCGCGGCCGCTGACCACCCTCGATGAGGGCACAACAGTGGTGCAGATATCACAGAAAGGCACACGATGATCGGTCGTCTCCTGACGCTCGTATTGATGCCGCTCTGGGTATGGGTGGTGTTGGGGGGCGTCGGCGCCATGCTCCTGCTCATGATGGGCCTCGTGCTGGTCATCGGCGGCGCGACATCGTCGATCGCGTCCGACCTGCATTACCAGTGCGACAGTGCGGTGGGGCCCGACCCCTCCTTGACGGTGACCGCGAGTCGCGCCTCGACGGTGGCGCGGCCGACGGCGCAGAGCGCGCCGACGGGTGGGGTGACCACCGTTCCCACCACCAACCCGTACGCGGAACTGACCATCGCCCCGGACGACACCGGCGCGTCCGACTGGCAGCGCGCCTGTGCGACGGCGCTGAAAGACGCGCCGTATCAGAACGCGCCGTTGCTGACGGTGGGCTCGGGAGTCGGCGCCGATTGCGCGCGTCAACTGGCGCTCGCGCAGTCGCGAGGCGTGTCGAGCGGAGCGGAGAGCAGTGCCGGTGCGCGGATGGATGCCGCCGAGCTCACCAGAACGGTGATCTACCGAGCCTCCGCCGCGCAGTCGACGGGGCAGTGCTCACTCACCGCGCCCGTCGGCGCGCAGACGCCGTCGCCGGACGTCGCACGCCCGCCGGACAGTTCGGTTCGGCGGGCGTGCGGACAATCCGACAGCTCGGGCGCCTCGGTCGTCGTACTGCCGAATACCGTGGCGGCGCAGGGTGCCTGCGGTCAGCGGGTGGACCTCTCGGCCGTATCGGCGGGTGATCTGGTCTTCTGGAACTACCGGAACAATGCGCCGACCGAAGTCGGGATCGCGGTCAGCGGCACCACGCTCGTCACGGTCGATTCGTCGAGCGGCGGCTTGGTGGAACGGGTTATACCCAGTGCGGACGACGTGCGGGTGAAGCGAGTGCTCGGCAGTGGAATGTGATGAGTAAGCGATGCCGCCAACAGAAGTAGAGCCCCAGATCGAGACCGGCGAGGAGCCCGAGGCGCCGCCGGGGCCGGTGACGCCTTGGTCGAACCGGCCGGATCAGCAGCGGCCACGGCCGGGCGGGGTGCCGGGGCAGCCTGGCAGCCCGTCTCCTGGACCGGGGCAGTCCGGCGCTCCAGGGCCGGGCCAGTCGGGGCCTGGTCAGCCGAATGGAGCAGGCGATCCCGGTCACGCGGGTTCTGCGCAGGCGAGCCCGGGTTCGTCTGGTCCGCCTGTGCCGGGTCATGCTGTGCCTGGTCAGCAGGGTGGTCCGCCGGTTCAGCAGCCGGGTCAGTCGGTTGAGGGTGCGCCGGGTGGTGTGGTGGCTCCGCGGGTGGAGGCGG